>JALWRU010000295.1 GCA_026994095.1 Nitrospira sp.
ATCTGGTGATGGTCATTACCCAGTCCGGCGAGACTGCCGACACCATTGCCGCCATGCAGGAGGCCAAGGCCAAAGGGGCCAAGCTGCTGACCATCTGTAACGTGGTCGGCTCCACCGCCGCCCGCGCCTCGGACGGGGTGCTGTATACCCATGCGGGGCCGGAGATCGGTGTGGCCTCCACCAAGGCGTTTACCACCCAACTGGTAGCGCTCTATCTGTTTGCCATGCATCTGGGGCGGGTGCGCGGCACCATCTCGTCTGCCGACGGTACCCGCATGGTAGAAGAGCTGACCCGCCTGCCTCAGCAGATCGAGCAGACCCTGGAGCAGGAGGTGGCCATCCACGTCATCGCCAAGCGCTATTTTCGCCAGTCCGACTTTCTGTTTTTAGGGCGCGGGATTCACTTCCCCATCGCGCTGGAGGGGGCACTCAAACTCAAGGAGATCTCCTACATTCACGCCGAGGCCTACGCCGCAGGGGAGATGAAACACGGCCCCATCGCCCTGATTGATGAGGAGATGCCGGTGGTCACTTTGGCCCCGCCGGGGCGGCTGTACGAGAAGGTGCTCAACAATGCCATGGAGGTCAAGGCGCGGGACGGCATCGTCATCGCCATGGTGGGTGAACACGATCAGGGCATTGCCGCACAGGTGGATGATGTGATTGTGGTGCCCGACAGCAACGACTTTCTGTCGCCCATCCTCTACACCATCCCGCTGCAGTTTTTGTCATACCATATTGCGGTGATGCGCGGCTGTGACGTGGATCAGCCGCGCAATCTGGCCAAAAGCGTTACCGTCGAATAGCCCTCCAAAGGACCCGCCCCATGGCACACGTTCACTCCCACGCCCCGCTACCGCTATTGGCCGATCATCTGACGCTGTTGTCCGGCGCGCCAGAGATGACCGCGCTGGATGTGGCCTGTGGAGCCGGTCGCAACGCCCTGTTTCTGGCCGACAACGGTTTTGCCGTGACCGGGGTGGAGCGCAACGAGGAGGCCATCGCCACCCTGCAAAAGGGTGCCGATGACATGGGCGTGACCGTACAGATCACCCCCACCGATCTGGAGCAGGAGGGGGCCACCCTGCCCACCGGCTTTGGGGTCGTCTGTGTGTCGTACTATCTGTACCGCCCGTTATTGTCGGCCATCCGCGAGGCGGTGATGCCCGGCGGGTTTGTACTGTACGAGAGCTTTTTGATCGATCAGCACGAGCGGTGGGGCCACCCGCGCCGGGCAGACTTTGCCTGGGGCCACAACGAAATGCTGCACGCCTTTGACGGCTTTCGCATCCACCACTACGCCGAGGTGGTGGATGCCGCCGATGAAAGCGCGGTATCACGCATTGTGGCCCAGCGGATCTAATTGCCGTGGCCTGCGGCCCGCTGGATAACATCCCGTTTAGCCACCAGTTCTCTGACCTGATCACCACCGCCGGATTGCCTTCGGTGGCCGACTTGACCCACCTGTCCCAGTCCGGCTGCGAGGCGGTCATCAACCTGTATCCCAACGACGCCCCCCACGCGCTTTCCGACGAAGCCCGGTTGGTGAGCGACCTGGGCATGGCCTATACCCACATTCCGGTACCCTGGTCGCAACCGGAGTTGCACCACCTGGAGCAGTTCTTTGCCACCTTGACGGCCCTGCGCGGACGACGGCTGTTCATTCACTGTGCCGCCAACAAGCGGGTAAGCCTGTTTTTGGCCCTGTGGCGCATGGCCGATCAGGGCTGGTCACGATCACGGGCCGAGGCGGAGTTACACCAGCGGTGGCAGCCCAACGAGGTCTGGCAGCAGTTTTTTGACCGCCACGCCCTGCGCCTGACTGACTAATAAAAAAGGCCGGGGCCGAACCTAATGTCCAACCCCGGCCTTTGGATCTGGCTGTCTGGTCGCTTAGTGGGGCGACGCCTTGCCGTGGTTGGCAGGCATACCCGCCATTACTTCTAACAGCTCAACCTCAAAGATCAAGGTCTCGTTGGGGCCGATACCGTGGCCGGTGCCACGCTCGCCGTAGGCCAGTGCCGACGGGATGGTGACCCGCCATTTGTCGCCTTCTTTCATCAACTGCAGGACCTCGGTCCAGCCCTTGATGACCCGGTTGACCGGGAACACCGCAGGCTCGTTGCGGGAGTAAGAGCTATCGAACTCCTCACCGCTGATCAGGGTGCCCCGGTAGTGGACCTTGACCTGATCGGTCTCCTTGGGCGACTTGCCTTTGCCCGACTTCAACACTTCGTACTGAAGACCGCTGGCGGTGGTTTTAACACCCTTTTTCTTCTTGTTCTTGGCCAGATACTTGACCCCCTTGGCCTCGTTGACCTTGGCGGCGCGCAGCATGGAGTCGGCTTTCTCTTTCTGCACGTTCATGATGGTCTCTTGCATCTGCTCCTGCGTCATGCGCGGCTCGTGACCACTCATCACATCGTCTACCGCCAGGGCCAACGCCTTGGAGTCGACCTTGATACCGTCCTGCTTGAGGCTCTGACCCACCTGCAAGCCGATGGCGTAGCCCATTTTCTGGGTGGTGGAATCCAGCTTTACATCACCAGCCAACGCGGTGCCAGACAGGGGTGCGGCCAACAGGGTAGCGCTCAGAAGTAAGGTTCGATACTGCATACAATCTCCAAAAAATGAGGTAGTGGCCCGAGATAAAGTCGACCGCAAAAAAAACGTCGCATTATCCCATACAAACGCCCGTTTCCAAAATCGTGCCGGATACAGATCGGGATATAACGAGAGTTCACCCTGCTTATCCCCCCCTCGGACAGCTATCCGTGGCGGGTGTCGCGACAATGAGGTCGGCGGTCGGATACGATATCAGTCGTCGAGCGGGAATAACCGGGGTGCCAGATCGCCTTGACGTGGGGGTAGGGCTATTTGAGGCTTCTGCCTCTGCACATTTGGAGGGCGCATGCGTCAGCTTCGCCAGCAACTGATTTCGCTGTTCAACCTGCCTCCAAAAGAGGTCAACCACACCACCGCCAAGCGCATCTCGGCACTGGTGATGGCCGACCTGCTGGCGCTATTGCAAAGCGAGCAACCCATCGCCGGCAAGGGTAGCGCCGGAGGCAACGGCAGCGGCTTGGTCGACCTGCGCTGGCGTACCATCAGCCTGGGCGGGATTCACCGCCATGTAGTCTCTATGCGCTGTCCGGATCAGGCCTTTTTTTTAGACGGGGTCAAACGGTTCTTGCGCCAGTCGGGCATCCACCCGCTGTCCCAGTACACGGTGGTTTTTTGCGGCCAGCGGGATGAGGGCGGACGCATGCAGTCCATCTGCCCGCCGGAAAACTGCACTGAAGGCAATGAGATGCTGATGGTGTTCCACATCTCCGCCACGCTGGTACCGGAGGGGACACAACTGGCGCGGCAGTTGCGGGGCGTATTGCAAGCCATCCACGCCTCGGTGCGCGACTATGCCCCCATGGCCGGGGCGATTCGTTCGGCCTCGGAGCAACTGCTGCGCAGCGCACCGCAAGCCTCCGCCCTGCTGGACTGGATCGGTGAGCGCAACTATTTGGTGTTTGGGCTGTGGACCGACCACAAACGACACGGCATCCTGCGCAATCGACGGCTGCTGGATCAGGTGGCCCCGGACCTGTGGCAGGCGCTGGCCGAACTGCCTGCCAACCGCAAAACCGGGCTGGAGTGGCTGCACCTGCCCGCCACCCAGGGATTTTTGTACAGCGCCGCGCCGTTGGAGGCGGTGCGGGCCTGCTGGAAGGCGAATGGCCGTTGGCAACAACTGATTATTCTGGGCCACTTTTCGCGTTCGGCCCGCTACAGCAACGCCAGTCAGGTGCCGCTGTTACGGGACCGCTGGCAGGCGGTGGTAGCGCTGCCGGAGTTGACCCGTTCCGCCTACGTCAGCCGGGAGGTTCGCACCCTGTTTGACCGGCTGCCCAAACCGATGCTGCTGTCGCTACCGGCAGAAATGCTGGGGCAGGCCCTGTGCCAGATCACCCGACTCGATGGCCCGGACCAGACTCTTTTGTTTATCTGGAAACTACCGCCGGGGCAGGTCCATCTGGTGATGGTGGTGATGTCAGCCGAGCGTTTTACCCCGGCGGTACGCGATCAGGTGCTGGCCACACTCGCCTCGGCAGGGATGCCGGTGTTGCAGCATGAACACATGCCGGTCGGCCCCCATCAGCTACTGTTTGCCACCACTGTCAGCGCCCCGGACGAGGACACCCTGGCCAACCTGCAGCAGGCCATCCACGAGTGTGCCATCACCTGGACCGATCGGGCGCGGGCCTCGGTGCGGGCGCTACTTCAGGGCGATGAAACCCGTGCCGCCCTGCAGGAACTGGCCCGGCTGCCACGGCTGTACACCGAACTGTACCCGCCAGAGACCTTTGCCTACGACCTGCAAACCCTGTCACGGGTACGGGCCGACGGCGCGCCCCATGCCCGCCTTGAAACCACACAGGACGGGGTCGCCCTGCACATCTTCACGGCCCTGCCGATCCCCTTGAGCACACTGGTGACGATCCTCAGTTATCTGGGCCTGTCGGCGCAAAAAGAGGTGGTCGTCGACTTTGACGGCGAGTCGCCGGTCCACCTGACCAGCCTCCAGTGCAGCCACCAACTGCCGGTCCACGGCGACATGCTGCCACGCCTGAAAGCAGCGCTGGAGGCAGTCCTGTCTGACCTCACCGACAACGACCCGGCCAATCAACTGGTGTTGCTGGCCGGGCTGGA
>JALWRU010000296.1 GCA_026994095.1 Nitrospira sp.
GGGAAGGGGAGTTCCGGTTTCATGGAGTTGGACCGGTAGATGGCAACCGCTCCAGCGGTACCAGATAGGGCACCCCATCCACCTCACCCTGATGGGCGCGAATGCCGTAAATATCGGCCAGTATGGTCGGCGTAAGCACGTCATTGGGTGGCCCGGACGCCACCACCTGCCCCCGATTGAGCAGCACCAGATGGTGACAGTAGCGGGCCGCCAGGGTCAGGTCGTGCAGGACCACGATGACCCCCGCGCCGCCGTCCGCCAGTGCGTGCAGCCGTTGCATCACCTCCAGTTGGTGGGCCGGGTCGAGGCCCGCCACCGGCTCGTCTGCCAGCAGCAGGGTCGGCTCTACCGCCAGCGCCCGCGCCAACATCACCCGCGCCCGCTCGCCGCCAGATACCTCGGCCACCGAACGGTCGGCCAGATGGGTCACGTCACAGGCGTCCATGGCTCGCGTAATCGCCTGCCGGTCCAGCGTAGACAATGCCCCCGCCTGATGGGGTAATCGCCCCAACGCCACCAGGTGAGAGACACTCACCTGCCAGTGGCTCTCCGCCCCTTGGGGCAGATAGGCCACGGTTTGCGCCCGCTGGCGGGGCGGAATGTCGGTCAGGGGGCGGTCGTTCACGGTGATACTGCCGTGCTGCATACTTTGCAAACCGCACAGGGCACGCAACAGGGTGGTTTTACCCGCGCCGTTGGGGCCGATCAGCCCCACCACCTGCCCCGCTTTTACGGTCAGGCTGGCCTGCTCCAGCACCGGGCGACTGCCTAGGGATACGGAGATGTCATGCCCATGCAGCAGGCTCATGCCAAACGCCTGCGCAGAGAGAAGATCAACCACAGGAAGAACGGTGCGCCCAATAGCGCGGTCATGACCCCCAATTTTAACTCCTGCGCCGGGGTCACCAGTCGCACCAGCACGTCGGCCAGCAGCAGCATGATCGCACCGCCCAGGGCGCTGGCGGGCAAGAGTGCGCCGGGCCGGTGTTGCACAAAACGGCGCAGCAGGTGGGGCACGATCAGCCCCACAAAACCGATCACCCCGGTGACGGCAGTGGCCGCGCCCACACACAGGGCGGTGCCTAATATCAGCCGCCAACGGACCCGCTCCATACGGTAACCCAGCGAACGGGCGGCGTCTTCCCCTAAGGTCAACGCCTCCAATGGGCGGTAGAGCGACAGCAACAGCACCCAGCCGACCGCCATGAACGGGGCCGACAAGGCCACATGGTCCATGCTGCGGTCGGTGAGTGAACCCATCATCCAGAAGACAATTTCCAGCGTGGCCCACGGATTGGGCGACAGCACCAGCGCCAGCGAGGTCAACGCCGCCGCCAGTGCGCTGACCGCCACCCCGGCCAGAATCAGTGACAGGGTGCCGCCGTTGCGACCGGCCAGCAGTTGCACCACCAGCACCCCTACCAAGGCCCCGGCGATGCCCCCCAACGGCTGGGCCAGCCCAAAACTTCCCGCCAGACCATAATAGAGCACGATCACCGCCCCCAGCGCGGCGGAAGACGACACGCCGATCAAGCCCGGCTCTGCCAGTGGATTGCGCAGATACCCCTGTAAGGCCGCCCCGGACAGCCCCAGTGTGGCCCCCACCAGCAGCCCCAATAAAGCGCGGGGCAGGCGGATTTGCCACAAGATGAGACGGGCGGTGGCACCGTCGTCACCGGCAAACAGGTCACCCAGCGCCACCGGACCCACCAGCAGCGAGGCGCACAGGGCAACCAGCAGGGCCACCCCCAGCACCAGCCACAGACCCCACTGTTTAGACGGTCTTTGGTTCATCGGGCGGCACTGATGGTGTGCGTTATCCGGGCACGGGCGTCATTTAAGAGTGCCAGCGCATCCAGCACCTGCGGGGTGCCACACACCCACAGCCGTTTGGGGATGCGCACCACCTGCGACTCGTCAAAGGCGCGGGCAAGGGCCGGATGGCGCAGGGCATCGCTGGCCCGGTCGCCGCGTTCGGGCAGGGGCGACATAATGAGCAGGTCGGGCCGGTGGGTCAGCAAGATCTCCAGCGGCAGCGGGTTGTGACCGGGCAAGCCCAGGAGGGTGGCCAGATTGACCATCCCGGCGTGATTCAAGAGTTGGTGGGCCAGGGTGCCCTCGCCGATGGTGTAGCTGTTGGGTTCGTAAAAGGCGGCCACCACTTCCGGGCCACTCATATCGCTGCTCATCGCTGCCAGCCGTTGGTCCATGGCGGCAATCTGCGCCTCGCCCCGTTCAGGGTGGCCCAGTGCCTTGGCCATGCGCCGGATGTTGCTGCGAATATCATCCAGTGAGCGCGCCAGCGGCAGCTTTACCACCGGGATATGGAGCCGCTCCAGCATGGCCACGGTGGCCGCGCCGGAGTACTGCCCGGCCAGCACCAACTCCGGTTTCAAGCGCAGAATGGCCTCGGCCTGCCCGTAGTTGACCGGCAGCCCTTCGGCCTGTTGGGCGACTACCGAATGGGCCGGGTTGGTGGCGTACTGGCTGACCGAAATAATTTGTGACCGGTCGGCCAGTTGCAGCAGGTGCTGGTCGGTACACATGTTGATCGATACCACCCGTGCCGGGGCCGCCAGTGCCAGCGCAGGCAGCAGGCACAGCAGCAGGGCCGTTATGGTACCCATTTTAGTTTGTCTGCAACGCACCCGTGACCTCCAGCCGTGGAACCGTAGTACGGCGTCGGTGCGGGTCACTTGGGTATGGAGAACTTGAAGAGCGGTTATCCAGTGGTGCCACGAACCAACGTCGTGCGGCACCGCTAAACGGCAGGCCGTTCCACCCTCACACCCCGGAGGACGGTACGCGATACCTGTCGACGGCAGGTTTCCTGGCTTTCGGGTCGTCACGCTCACCCGGCCTTCCCGGTTTCCCAGTGACCATCCTACGGGGTGATTGCTCGCCGATACAGTTGCGGGGGCAGCCGGATGAACGACGTTGGCCGCTCGATCCTGTTCCCTGACACCGTCGATGGGTCGGATGCTATCACGAAGGCCCCTGCTATATAAAGATCGGGCGGCGACATGGGACCGCTACCGATCGGTAGTGTGCATACCGTATACTGCCCCGGTTGTGGCCGGTACTGCCGGTTGTCGTCTCCCTTATCGATCGCGAAAAGAGTTACACCCCGTGAAAGAGTCTCTCATCAATCGACTGGCCCGCCGGGAGGCCACCATCGGTGTGGTCGGCTTGGGGTATGTGGGTTTTCCGCTGTTGCTGCGCTATTTAAGTGTGGGCTACAACGTGCTGGGGCTGGATGTAGACCCGGAAAAGCCGCGCAAGCTGCTGGCCGGAGAGAGTTATATCGAACATATGGATGCGGAGCCGCTTATGGTGGCCGCCCAGTTGGGGCGCTTTGACGCCACCACCGACTACTCCCGCGTGGCCGAGTGTGACGCCATCATTCTGTGTGTACCAACCCCCTTGAACCGCCACCGGGAGCCGGACCTGTCGTTCGTCACCGACTCGGTGGAGCAGGTGGCCGCCCACATGAAACGGGGCCAGGTGATCTCTTTGGAGAGCACCACCTATCCGGGCACCACGACTGATGAAGTGGTGCCGCGTATCGAGGCGGCTGGTCTCATCGTCGGCACCGACGTGTTTGTGGTCTACTCGCCAGAGCGCGAAGACCCGGCCAATCCGGACTTTACCACCCACACCATCCCCAAGGTGTGCGGCGGTGCCACCCCCGCCTGTCTGGAGGTGGGCATGGCCCTGTACGGCAGCGCCATCGATCAGGTGGTGCCGGTCTCCTCCACCGAGGTGGCGGAGATGACCAAGATTCTGGAGAACACCTTCCGCTCGGTGAACATCGCGTTGGTCAACGAACTCAAGCAGGTGGCCGACCGCATGGGCATTGATATATTTGAGGTGATCCGGGCGGCGGCAACGAAACCGTTCGGTTTTACGCCGTTCTATCCGGGGCCGGGGCTGGGCGGTCACTGTATCCCCATCGATCCGTTTTACCTGACCTGGAAGGCCCGTGAGTACGGCCTTGCCACCCGCTTTATTGAACTGGCCGGGGAGGTCAATACGGCCATGCCCGACTACGTCATCGCCAAGGTGGTATCGGGCTTGAACTCGGTTGCCAAGGCGGTGCGTGGCTCGCATATTCTGGTGCTGGGGGTGGCCTATAAAAAGAACGTGGACGACGTGCGTGAATCCCCCAGCGCGGTGATTATTGAGCAGTTACAGGGGTTGGGGGCCGATGTGGCCTACAGCGACCCCTATGTGGCCAGCTACCCTCCTACCCGCAAGCATCAACTCGATATGACCAGTACACCGCTGGACCGGGAGTCGCTGGGGCAGGCCGATCTGGTACTGATTGTCACCGATCATGACGATTTTGACTGGGAGCTGATTCGCCGACACGCCCGCCTGATTGTCGATACCCGTGGGGTGTACGAGGCCGACGGAGCGCAGATCATCCGCGCCTGAGCGGGCTTTTGGTGTGGCATTCGGTGGCACTAAAACAGTGCATCAGTATGATATTATAAGCAGTTCTATGGAGCCTACGATCAACAGAGCTGTGTGCTGTGAACGGCTGGCGCGGGCGCTTTGGCGACCTGTGCGGACGTACAGATGACCACCCCGCGCCCCAATCGGGGGCTGACCATCAGCGCGCCCAAGGGGTTCATCCCCATCGACTTTAAAGAGCTGTGGTCCTTCCGCGAACTATTCGGGTTTATGGTGTGGCGCGAT
>JALWRU010000297.1 GCA_026994095.1 Nitrospira sp.
CCGGCACACCTACCGATCCCGCCCCCGCCACAGACGCCGTGCCCAAGACGGCCCCGCTCCCCGAGATCGCCGCCGGTCCCGCCGCGCTCCCGCTCCCCACAGCCGAGGCATTGGCACCCACCCCACCCGCACCGGTGATCGGCCCCGGGGCACCTCCACCCGCAGGTTTGATACCCATGACCGAGTGAGCAGCAGCATTCCCACCATGGCTGTAGGACATGGTTTTGGCACCGGCCGCCCCGGCTGCCTTGTAGGACCCTGCGCCATCCCCGTCTGAAAACGCCGCCGCCCAGGTCTCGGTCTGACCTGCCCCCTGTCCACCAGCCGCAGCACCCAGCCAGTCGTGCATGCTGTCCACCAGCATCACGTCGACATCCACCGTGGTGATGGCGGAAATGAGCGGATCACCGCCGCTGCCATCACCCCCCTGGGAGTCCGGCTGAATGGTCTGGTGCGCCCCGGTAAACGACTGGGCGCCGCCAGTAGAGAACCCGGCCTGCCCGGCCCACGTGATCACAATCGGATTCGCCCCGGTGAGCGGGTTGATCAGGTACCACAGCTCGTGATCGGCACCGTTGGCGGCATCCCGATCGGCTCGCAGGAAGGTCAGGGCAGTGCCACCATAGGTGACGGACGACACCACCGCACCGGGACCTCCGGCACCGTTGTTGCCGGCGGACACCACCAGAATGCGGTCCACCCCGGTACAGGTATGGGACCAGGCAAGTGTGGTGTTTTCCTTGCCCGCAGCACTGGAGGCCGCATCAAATAGAATGGCCATCGTGGCCCTGCCCGCTTACAGGATGGAGATGTTGAAGGCGGTGATCGTCACCGTGCCGTTGGCCAGGATGTTCACGTCCGACAGCTCGATGTCTCCACCCCCACCCGTGGCGGTGATCGCACCGTCGATGACGTAGGTCCCGGCGGTATCCCGCAGGCGGAACCAGGTGGCGGTGCCGGAGGCATCCGCCAGGTTGTCCTGCACCTGGGCCGACAGACTGGAAGCCCCGGCAGCGGCCGCCGCAAAGGCCGAGGCCGGCAGGGCCAGCGAAGCCAACAACACCTGAGCCCCCACCGCCGTATCCGCGTTGGCGGGGCGCACGCTGTCATAGATCTCCAGCACAGCGGTGCCGCCGTCGAGCACTCCTGTGGTAGGAGCGCCGGTACCCCGCAGGGTGCGGTCCAGGAGGATGTTCTTCATTGCGGTTCCGATAGATGCAGCCATTTGGATTTCTCCCTTTTTTGGTTAAGCCAGTTTGTAGATGGAAAAGTAGGTGTGGTCGGCGAAACTCAGGTTCAGGGTGGCGCCGCTGTTCTGGCCCACCAGGGCGGTCACACTTTCCCCGGCAGCCAGCTCCCGCAGACCTGTTGCCGTCTGCTTGATGGAGAGGTTGCCCTGGGCCAGCACCAAGTTGTGGGCGATGGATGCCTTGTTGAAGGTGGTGGCCTCCACCCAGCGCCAGCCGTTGCCGTTTAAGCCGTTCCACTGCACCGCCACGGTGATGAGATACAGCCCGGCCACAGCCGGAATAAAACTGCTGCCGTTCCAACTGATGTCTGTGCCTGCCGCATCCACCTGGGTGGCGAACAACACGGTTTTGGGGGCGTTGTTTCCGCTGGTGATGGCCTGGGTGGCGTTGTGCTTTCGCACCATGTAGCTGGCAGCCGCACCGTGGGTGTGACCCGCCGCTGCAAAGGTGCTGGCGTGACTGCCATCCAGGGTATCCGCATCCAGACCGGAGCCCGCCCCATCCACGGTCTTCACCGCCGCCAGGATCTCCGCCGCCGTCTGATCCGCCGTGGCCCCGGTCTCGATGCCATTCAGCTTCGATTTATCCGTGCTGGCCATAAAGCCGTGAGCGGTGGGGGTGGCCAGGGCGTGCTGGGTGCCACCACTTCGTACTCCGTGGGTGGTGTTGTTGAAGCGGGCGGCGGGAAGGATGCCTGCATTCAGATTGGCGGCATTGCGGTGAAAGGCGCTGGTCTGTCCTCCCAGTGTGGCCACGTCGATGGCGTACTGAGCCGTCAGCGGCCCCCAGGCGGTACCACTCCACAGTTCAAAGCGATTGGCCCCGCTGTTCCACCGGACCGTGCCCACCGGCAGGTTGGTGGAGGCGGTTCCGTCGAACATCTTTGCCAGATCCACATCCCGATCTTTCAGGAAGGCCAGAAAATTCTGGTAGAGATCGGTCAGGGCGGGTTTATTGAAATCGGCCATGGTTTAAGAGCCTTCCGCGTGCTGTTGGCTTAGGAGCCCTCTGCGCTCCAAGAGAAAGGACCCGAAACCCGGACCCCGTTTTGATCAAACAGAAAGACCGAAAACCCGGTGGGATTCGGCACATCGGTAAAGTCGTAAATGGCGGTGAGTGGCACCGTGCCCTTGGGAGACAGGGTGATGGACGACACATCCAGAAAGGGCCGGTTAAACACCACCGGCGTACCGCCCACGTCGGCGGCGTTGGCCGTGCCCGCGCCTGCATCCCGCTTTCGCTTCACATCCAGCCGTATGGTCAGGGCCGGGATTTCGAGCAGGTCGTCGCCACCCGAAGCAGCAAAATCCAGCCGCACCTTCACGTAGCGGAAGTTGGTGGCGAAGACCTGGGTGACGCCCGGGTAATCCGTCCAGGTGATGTTGTCGGGACTCATCGACAGGGTGGAGGTGACGGCCACCACGCCGGTCACCACGTTGGTGGTCAGGGACAGGGTCACCAGGGTGCCGGAGAGCACCACCCCGTGATCGAAGGTTTCTTCGTAGCTGGAGGCGGAGAGGCTCGGTTCCATGAAGTAGGTGGACCCGGCGTTCACCTGGTCCTGGGGACTGGCCCAGCCCTGGGCGGTAAAGTGCCCCTGATACGTCTGCCCCGTTTCCACCGGTACCAGCAGGCCACCCAGCGCCGTCACCAATGCGTTCACCCGCGTGCCCACGAAGGCGCTGTCGAACTGGTTGTGAAAGACGAAATCAGGGGGTTCGTTGACCACCGCCGTAACCGCCGTGGAGGCACTGGGATTGCCCGCCGCATCCACCGCCGTGAGCCAGTAGCTGTAATTTCCCGCCGCTGTCTCGAACAGGGTGTGAAAGGTACCCGAGACGTTGCCCAGGACCTCTGCCGTAGCGAAAACAGCCCCGCGCCGCAGTTCGTAATGGTCGATGGGCAGGGTGCCCTGGGTAGCGGTCCAACGTAGCAGCACGTTGTTGTCGATGACCTGGGTGGTGACCTGAGGCACACCCGGTGCCGTGACGATCACGTCCAGGCTGGCGGGTGTGCCCACGTTACCGGCGGAGTCGATGCCGGCGATCCACCAGGTTCTTTGGTTGATCCAGTCGGCCTTGGCGGCATAGGCGGTGCCGGCCACCTTGGTTACGAACGTTCCGGCCGCCCAGGTGGCTCCGTGGCGCACTTCGTATTCGGCAATGGGAAAGTCCCCGCTGGCCACCACCCACTCCAGCACCACCTGATCCCCGGCAAAGCGACTCGACAACACCGGGGCACCGGGACCGTTAATCTGGATGGAGATTGCCACCGCATTGGTGCTGGCGTTGCCGCTGGTATCGATGGCCTTGACCAGGAAGTCGTGGGTTCCTGCAGGAACCGGCGGCAGCAACAACCGGTTGGAGCGGGTGCGGTCGAGGATCGAGGCGAAAGACCAGGAGGTGCCTTCCCGCACCTCGTACTCCAGCAGATCCACATCCACCACCGGATCCCAGGTAAGTAAGAGGCCGTTTTCCTGGGGGGTGGCCGTGAGGCCGGTAACGTTGTTCGGTGGTGCGATTTTGCCGATGACGCTGTGACCCACGACCGTTACCCAGGGGCTGGTGACCCCCATGGTGTTGGAAGCACGTACCCGCACGTCGTAGGCGATCCCATCCACCACCGGGGCGATGAACACCTCGGTGCCGGTACCCGCCGGACCCGGTGTCCAGACCGCATCCGTGGATCGTTTAAAGGCCACCTCGTAGCCGTTCACAAAGGCGTCGGCGGCGGCAGACCAGGACACCCGAATCCGGCTGATCACCGTGCCGTCCCCGGCCAGCAGCAGTTCCGTGGTCCCGCTGGAGAGGGTCAGACCGGTGGGCGGCTGCACGGTAAAGGGATCCGGTAGGTTGGTGTTGGGTGCGGCAGGCAGTCCCACCGGTACCGTGCGGTCGTAGGCGGTGGGGTCCAGCTCCCGCAGCTGTACCCCCACGTTGCCCTCCGGTTGCAGATCCAGGGGTTCCACCCGAAACGCTTTATCCACCCAGCCCGGCCCCGGATGGGTCACAGCCACTACATCCCCCACCGCCACCTGATTGGCCTCCAGGTTGGCGGTAAAGCCGCAGCGGATACCCTCCCGGCTCTTTTTGAGGATCACCTCCGCGTGGTACTGGGCCCGGTAGGGATCGGTCTCCAGGTCGAAGGAGAAATCCCGTTCCAGCCGTAGTCCTCCGTCCTCGGCAAACCAGGTGGAACTTTCCTGGATGGCCTCGTCCGGCTGCCAGTTGTTGGCGGGATTGGTAAAGCGCACCTTGACCCGGTTGAGCTTGCTGCGCTTGTCGGTACCCTGCAGGTTCCAGTTACCGAGGATGGTGTCTTCGGTGAAGGTGAACATCGGCGGTTCGTCCTGTTCCACCTTCAAGGCGTACTCGCCCACGGTAAAGGGCAATAACCCCCGGCAGGCGCCCAGC
>JALWRU010000298.1 GCA_026994095.1 Nitrospira sp.
TTACCGGCGTCCGCTTTTGGCCTGTGCGCAACGACTCCGGCTCACGAAAATCCTCAACGTACAGACGTACGCCTCCGGTATTTCGTTCGCCTGCGGCGTCACGCACAGACCAAAATCGAACGCCTACCCCGTGAGTTTTTACTGGCGTCCGCTTTTGGCTTGTGGACAACCTCTCCGGATCGGGTCAGTCCTCAACGTAGCGCTGCTACGCCGACCGGCTGCCCTCACCTGCGAGAACACCCACAAGCCAAAATCGAACGCCTACGTCGGTTGGTTTTCTGGGTGGGCTAGGCCGGTTGGCTGGCCTCTTTCGGTTTTTTAGGAATGGCCGCCCCTAGCCTCGTGCAGCATGGCTGTCCGTCTGCTCATCGCGTCCCTGTCCTAGTTGCCCTTATCGCAGCAGGCCGTGCCTGCCAAAATCGAACGCCTACCCGTGTCTTTCTACCGGCGTCCGCTTTTGGCTTGTGGACAACCTCTCCGGCTCCCGAAAATCCTCAACGTAGCGCTGCTACGCCTCCGGTATTTCGTCCGCCTGCGAGAACATCCACAAACCAAAATCGAACGCCTACGTCGGTGGATGGGGGGGTGAGGCTGGAACGTGTTAGCCCCTTGGGATTCTTTTAAATGAACCGTAACCTCCTTCTCTCCAGCCTGATTCTGCTGTTGTCCGTGACGGTTGCGCTCGGTCTGGGCGAAGCCATGCTGCGCATGAAAAATGCCAGCATGCAGAACTACGACATCGAAATGTGGCGCTACGCCAAAGAGCTTAAAACCCCCAGCGACAACCCGATCCTTGGTCACGAGCATGTGCCGTCCTCCTCAGCCCATTTGCAGTCGGTCGATCTTCGTATCAACGACCAGGGTCTGCGCGGTGGCCCGGTGCCCACCGATCGGGCGCGGCGGATCCTGTTTCTCGGCAGTTCCATCACCCTGGGCTGGGGTGTGCCGGAAGAGGCCACCCTCACCAGCGTGTTGCAAACCCGCTTTGACAGCGCAAATGCCAGCGTGGCTGTTATTAACGGTGGCATCGGCAACTACAACACCGTGCGTTATGTGGAGCGGTTTTTAACCCAACAGACCGACCTGAATCCCACCGATATCCTGGTGCAGTATTTCATCAACGACGCTGAAACCCTCAGCTCCGGCGGCGGCAACTGGTTTTTGCGTAACAGCCAGCTTGCAGTCACCCTCTGGTTTGCCATCAACCGCACCTTCGGCAGCCACGGCAAGGGTGAACTGCTGGAGCATTATCAGGCGGTCTACGCCCCGGACGCCCCCGGCCACCAAGCCATGCTGGCGTCGCTGGAGCGATTGGCCGACTACGCCAAAGAAAAGGGTATCCGCCTCTATCTGGTGATGACACCGGACATCCACGATCTGGCGGACTACTCGTTTGGTTTTATCCACGACGAGTTGCAAACCGTGGCGGCCCGGATGGGTTACCGCTATCTGGACCTGTTGCCCGCCCTGTCACAGCAGACCCAGCAAAACCTGTGGGCCATGCCCGGTGACCCCCACCCCAACGCGCTGGCCCACGGCCTGATGGCCGACGCCATCTATCCACTGCTCACCAGCGGCCAGTAGCCAGCTCTCCGGCAAGATACCCCCCCGATGCTGTTTAGCTCACCGGTCTATTTTGTTTTTTTCGCGGCCTACTTTGCCATCCATATGCTGCTGCCGGCGCGCTTTCGCATCTACCTGATCGTGGTGGGTAGCGCCCTCTTTTACGGCTGGTGGAACCCGTATTATCTGCCGCTGCCCTTCGGCCTGCTGCTGACCGCCTATTTTGGTGCCCTGTGGGTCGAGAAAGCGGTCAACGACCGCAGTCGCAAAGGCCGCACGCTGGCCATGGTGGCGCTACTGTTGCTGCCGCTGCTGTTCTACAAATATGTAGATTTTTTGTATCAGGACGTATTGGGGCTGGTCTTCGGCTGGCAAGGTGAACTGGTTGGTTACGCCCTGCCGCTGGGCATCTCGTTTGTCACCTTCACCATGATCGCCTACGTGGTGGATGTCTACCGGCGCGACACTGCCGCCGAGCGTAGCGTGACGCTGGTGGCCGGTTACACCATGTACTTTCCCCAGCTTATCGCCGGCCCGATCCTGCGGCCCAAAGAGCTGATCCCGCAACTGAGCCACCCGCTAAAGGCCTCCCGCGCCTACGTTACCCTCGGCTTTGCCATCTTCTCGATGGGGCTGCTCAAAAAACTGGTATTTGCCGACCCCATCGCTGGAGCGGTAGACCAGGTCTACGACGGCAGTGCGGGGCTGATGGGGTGGGACTATCTGCTGGCGGTGTACGGCTTTTCGGTGCAGATCTACTGCGATTTTTCGGGTTATACCGACATGGGCATCGGCAGTGCGTTGATGCTGGGGGTGACCCTGCCCACCAACTTCCGCCGCCCCTACATTGCCACCTCGCTGGCGGAGTTCTGGCGACGCTGGCACATCACCCTCTCCCACTGGCTGCGTGACTACGTCTACATTCCCTTGGGTGGTAGCCGCAAAGGGCGCGGCTGGCTGGTGGGCAACCTGATCATCACCATGGTCATCGGTGGCCTCTGGCACGGCGCCAGTTGGACCTTCGCCCTGTGGGGACTGCTGCACGGGCTGGGGGTGACGGTGGTGCATCTGGCCCGCACCGGCATGCTGGCCCGATTGGTAAAGCGGGTGCCGAGTTGGCTGTGGATGGTGCTGACCTTCCATTTTGTGACCGTCGCCTGGGTATTTTTCCGCGCCCCGGACATGGCCACGGTGGCGCGTATATTTGACGGCCTGTTACACGCCGGTTACGGCGGCCTGACCGACTGGATCGGGCTGCATTCGTTTTTGGTAACGCTGGTGGTGCTGTTTTTCCTGCTGCACCCGCTGGATGGTCATTCGCGGGTGGAGCGGGCGTTGCACAAGGGCCATCCGGCGGTGGTGTGGCCGGTGGTGGGGCTTATATGGATGCTGGCGATTACGGTCAGTACGGGTAGCTCGGCAAAATTCATCTACTTCGACTTTTGAGCTACCGGCGTCCGCTTTTGGCGCGTGAGCGCCCCCTCCAGCTCGGTCAAATCCTCGACGTACAGACGTACGCCTCCGGTATTACCCTCGCTTCCGGCGACCCTCACGCACCAAAATCGAACGCCTACCCGTGGTCATCTACCGGCGTCCGCTTTTGGCTTGTGAGCAACCTCTCCGGCTCCCGAAAATCCTCAACGTAGCGCTGCTACGCCTCCGGTATTTCGTCCGCCTGCGAGAACACCCACAAACCAAAATCGAACGCCTACGTCGGTTGATTTTTTGGGTGGGCGAGGACGGTTTGTTGATCTCTTTCGGTTTTTTTTAGGAGTGGTCGCCCTAAGCCCCGTGTAGCATGGTGGCCCGTCTGCCTATCGCGTCCCTAGTCCGCTGCCCTTATCGCAGCACGCCGTGCGTGCCCAAAATCGAACGCCTACGCCGGTTGATTTTCTGGGTGGGCTAGTCCGGTAGCCGTCTGGCCTTTTTGTTTTTAGGAATGGTCGCCCCCGGCCCCGTGCAGCATGGTGGCCCGCTTGCCCATTGCGTCACTAGCTCGCTGCCCTTGCCGTTGCAGGCTGTGCCTGCCCCTTATCGTTGCAGGCCGTGTCTGCCAAAATTAAACCCTTTGAAGATGAGCCACAGTGCCAACACAAATTCGTTTAATACAATCGGAATATACAGGGCCTCGATCATCGGGATTACACCGGCCAATTCCAGTACATTCACTGCCACTAACAAGATTGCCGCAATCCCTCCCCAGATCGATAGCCATCCGGGGACGATTTTTGATTTGAACAACAGGTAGTAGAACATCAATGCCGGTACCGCAAAAATATAGCCGTGCACCCGATAGATATTATCGCGCAAGGTTAACAGCGACTCGGTGTGGATCAAAAACAGCACCCCGGCAACCACCATAAGCACCCCCTCAACACCCTTGAGCGTAAGGTACCATGTCGATACCTTGGGGCCGTGCGGTTTAAGGTAGGGGAACATCAGCACAGCGATGCCAATCACCGAGATTCCGCTGATTATTTCCAGCGTCATTCCCACCGTTTTTGCACCGGGATTATTGGATCCAACGATGCTGTATGCCGCAAGGATCAACACCCCTACCAGGACGGATCTCTTTCTGTCTTGATTCATGGGCGCTCGGTATGCTCAGGTACCATTAGCTCTACCTTCTTCAGAACAATCCGCCGTGATTTATATCTGCATAAGGTAAGCGATAGCGCTGCTGGCGGGGATGATCACGGTACCAACGAGAGCAGCGGTCCACGGTATGCGTTATAACGTCTCTGCCACCGTCTCGGCGTTGCTCTCGGCCACCACCTCGGCCATCCGCTCGGCAATCACCTGATTCCCTCGTGCGGTAATATGGGCGAAGTCCAAAAAGATGGTGGACTCCACCGGGGCCAAGGCCTGGCTCAGGTTTACCACCCCCAACCCGGCAAATGGGCGGCTGGTCTGGATCTGCCATGCCACCACGTCAAAGGCGAGTTGCTCCTTGTCGGCGTGTTCGGCCTTGATGGCCTGCTCTTCCCTGGTCAGCACCTTGCCGGGGCTGAACAGATCCGGCTGCCAGAAGAACAGCGTCTTAAAGCCGTAGGCCGCCCCCAGCTTCTGCACCAACTGCACGTTTTGTGTATA
>JALWRU010000299.1 GCA_026994095.1 Nitrospira sp.
CTGTTCCGCCGCTTGAAAGGTTTCCGGAGAATCTTCTCCCGCTTCGACAAGCTCGACGTCGTCTTTACCACCTTCATTCATTTCGCCCTGATTGTCGAGGCACTTCGGGATTTGTGTTAACAGGCCCTAGTGGGGCTGAACGGCACGGGAACGGTGGTCACCCCGCCGGGTGTCTCGGGAGTGGGTGGCACCGGCGTTCAGGTGGATGCCAGCGGGAGCGGCGGATTCGTGCCGTCGGGTGTGGATGGCCTGGGTAGCGTTGCCGCCCGGCTGAACCTAGTAGGAGCCGGGCTGGTGGTTGCCCCGCCCTCGGTGTCAGGGGCCGGTGGCCTGGGAGTCCAGGCGCGAGCGGCGGGTGCCGGTACGGCCGTTCAAAGCGGCAGAACCGGTACGGGAGCCATCAAGGTGGCGGCCCGTGTGGCAGGACTGGGGACGGCGCTTTCCCCTTCGGCCTATACGGGCATTGGAGTCGCAGGCGTCGCCCTTCAGGCCTCTGGTCAGGGCGTCGTATTTGCCGGCCGTCCGGAGCCCAGCATCGCGGTGGTCATCCGCGAGGGGCCCGGTGACCTGGTGCTCGGGCCGGAGGCAGGCACGGTACGGGTGGAGGATGAACCTTTGACGGTAATGGTGGGATGATGCGAACGATCACAGCAAAGCTCGACGGCCCCACGGAGATCCCGGCGGGGAAGGATCCGGCGGACAATACCCAGTACCGGATGGACTGGACCCCCATCCTTACCGCGCTGGGAGAAACCATTCAAACCTCCGTGTGGACAGTGGAATCCGGGCTGACGGCCGGGATCAGCACCGTCTCGCCCCCCGGCGCCCCCACCACGGCCGAGGTCTGGCTCAGCGGCGGAACCGCCGGCCGGAGCTACGAGGTCGCCAACACCATCACCACCAACACCGGGCGGGTGGTACGGCGGTCGATGGTTGTGAGGGTGGTGGGGAGGTGAGCCGAATCAGGTCTTACTGAGCCTTCTTGACTTACTGTAGCGGTTTGTGAGATAAGCTCGCACACAAGATATACATAATAGCCTCAGCCCGACCCAGTAGCGGCTGCCCAGCCGAAACGACAGAAATTCGGTCAGATGCCGGGCTTCAACCTCTTTCCGGCTCCTGACCCAGAGTCAAAGGCAGTTAAAAGAGGTGCCCAAACCTAGGGAGGCCTACAATGAGTAGTTTTGAGCTGGACCCCGACTCTGTTCGTCAGGCAGATGGCCTTTCGTCGCAACTGACAAACGACATCCGCGAGGTGGTGCAGCAAGGATACCCTCTAGAACCTGGTCAAACGCCAGAGTCTTTTTCTGGGCGCCGCTATGAACAAAAGGTGAAGTCGGTGCCAATTGACGATGTCGTTTCACATGTCAGCCAAATGGCTATCGATTTTTCTCAGATGTGCCACCTGGATAATCGCATACCTTGCATGAGACTTGGTGAAACAGATTTGGTCCCGGTTTCCATTCGTGCCCTGTTTGGTGATCAATGGATTGAAACGGAACATTCCTATCGTTTAAACCCCCATTATTTCGACCGCTTGTATGATCGAGTCATTCATATCCAGAAGATTCTGACAGGCCGGCGCCTAGAAATAGCTGATTTTGACTCCGTCATAGAGGGCGTTCAACGAAGCCTAAGTTGGTTTCTTTCATATCGTTTTTCCGGGATAAAGAAATGGGCTGAGTGGATCCATGGATTAGGGGGGGCTGACGAGGGGGCGGGTGATCCCGGCCCTTCCGGAGTGAGTAGCGCTCAACCGCCACGCCCACCAAGCGTTGGTTCCGGGGGTGGCCTTCAAATTCAAGTTTCTTGCCGAACCCCCGGATTGCGCATTCATGTCGCACCAGCATATTTTGTTAACTGGACCTACCTTGGCAGCCCTACATCGCCGGTAATAAGTTATGTGCAGCCCGGTCGTTACATATTTTCAGGGGATGGCGCAATGTTGCCCCAACGCACTACAGATGACGCCGTTTTTTGCATTCCGCCAACCTACTATCCGTCCATTAATAGTTTTTGACGTGTCAGACTACGGGCCATTTGCACCGGTAGTGGCTTATGCCGGAACCATCATGGCAGCCTCTGGCACGCTGTTCGCTTTATGGGGTGGACGGATGGAAAAGTGGCGCCCGCCGGACGAAGTCTTGCCCGGTACCGCTCAAAAACTTGTTTTTCTCTTATGCGGTGTGGGTGTAGTGCTACAGTGGTATTTGGCGGGTCCTGATGTTATAGACTGGTATCTCGCAGGTGTCGTGGTGCTCGCCATCTCTACTCTGTTGCTCTATCTCAAATACAATAGCCTGTTGGGTTCACACACCTATATCATCAGGGAGGCCGTCGGCCCGTGCTCGACACGTGAAGTGCGTATCATCGGCGGTCGTAAGCTTTTACCGGACGCGGAGAGAATACGTCAAGAACAAAACCTTGATATCCAAGCGATGCTGGAAGGGGCGGGCCAAAGCCCCACGAAAATATGGGATCCAAAGGATATTCAGTGGGTTAAGGATAGAATCTTACTAGTGTTTATTTTAATGCTTGTGTTTGGCACTTCCGCTCTGACGGGTGCAGGCTTGTTGCTCCAATTGCTGTTAACCCAATAGCCCGCAAGCAGTATCACCACAACGACGAAGTCACCCAGGCTTGGCGGCCCATAGCTGTGCGACTCAGTTGGTGAATGATGGGCCAGAATCCCTACTTTATTCAAGCTGCCTCATTTGTCTCATGAGTGCTGACGACGGACACGTTTAGTTTCCCTCACCTGCGCCCGCACTGTTCGAAAACCCCAGCCCCTTATAGGCCTTTTTCGCCAGCGGGTTGTCTGTGTTTTCGAAATACTGGACCAGATCCAACCCCAGTACCACTGCAACGGAATTCGACACACCAGCGCGGTCCTGCCAGATGACCCCGGCGGAAAAGTTCTTTAGGGTCAACATCAGGCCGCGCCCCCAGCCCTCGTCCGCGCTGGCATCGGGCACCAGCACCACGGAAGCCGACCAGGCTGGCGCGTAGGTTTCTTCCTTTAAACGCTGATAGCCAAGCACCTCGACCGCGACGTTCGGGGTCACGGTCCCGTGGCTGTCCGCATTCACCACCGACACCCCCTGCAGGTGTCCGACGCGGACCTGTTTGCGGGGCGGATACCGGAGGGAGCCCTTGACGAAGTGCCCGTTCAACACGGTTTCCCACGGATACTGGCCCTCGGTGGCGTTCTTCAAAAACGCGTCCCAGCGCGCCTTTGACGCATTGATTTCAGCGTTGCTGGCCTCGCGGGCCGGCTTTCCTTGCTCCTCATCCAACACCGTCTTGAGTGCCAGCACCTTGACCGTCAGCACCTTGGCCACCGACTCGGAGTGATCCGGCGTGATGTCAATCGATTTTCCCCCGGCCTTCAGTTGGTATCTGGCCTGGTGCTCCTGACTGGGCGCCTCCAGTTTCAGGCTGGCGATATTGATTTCCCTATCGCCCCAGTCATCCACCGACTGCTCGCCCGGTGTCGCGCCTTCCAACATGGTGGGCGCGGGCCACGCCTGCGCTAGGCCGTCCAACATGGTGCGCACCCTGTCCTGTTCCGAAGCGCTTAAACCACGTTGTCCGGCCAACGCGATCAAGTCCGTCCGCACCGCATCGTAAGCGATGGAGACATTTTTATTCGCCACATCTTTGAGATGCTTTTTTTCCTTGTCGATGAGCTTCGTTCGTGTCAGGTACCATTGCTGGAAGGTTTTATTATCAGCGGCCCAGTCCGGCAACTGGGCGTGAACCGGCGCCAGCAAGACCCCACACAGCAGCATCACCGCCGCGAACGTGACGCGCAACACCTTAAACATGTTGTATTTCCCCGCGCTCGTCGTTGTGGTTAATCCACTCGTAGAACATCACCGCCCCCCGCAGGAACTCGACAAAGCCCTCGCCCTCGCCGAAGTTTTCCGCCAGGTCCTCGAGTTTTTTCTCATATTGTTCGGCGTCGGGATCCTCCAGTTTGCCAAATTTGCGGAACTCGGCAATGGCGTCCCGCTCCTCCGCCGCGGTGATTGAGCGGAAGTCGGTAAAGGCACGCAACATCGGGATATGGACCTTGGGGTTTTCAAGGTAGTGCACCAGATCGTGAGTGTTCTTCTGGTGGATATGGGAGATTTGGGTGGGGTAATAGAAATCCGTCCACCCCGGCTTGAACTGGCGTGGCCAGGTAAACGGGTCGAACCGGTTTTGATAGTTGAAGTAGGCACTACAGCAAGTGGTCAGGTCGTTTCCCTTTCCGGGGCGGACCATGCCGCTGTACACCGGTGCGCCCGGCCATTCCAGCACACGACTGACGTTGGCCACCATGTGGATGCCATCCCAGCGGAAGCGGGCGGGAACATAGCCACCACCGCCCCAATCGCCTTTGGCCAGATGCGACAACACTCTCTGGGTGACCGAGGTGCCCAGGCTGTAACCAATGATCGAAACGCTCGCGTTCGCATCGGCAGCCTTGTGGGTGGCGATTTTCGATGTCAATTGCTCGGCCACACTGTTGGTAATGCCGAAATTCATGTACCAGTTAAACCGCCAGAGAAGCACGTCCACCACGTGACTCCAGAGGAAGTCATCCTTCGCTGTGCTGACCTCCTCCAGCC
>JALWRU010000300.1 GCA_026994095.1 Nitrospira sp.
AGGTCCCCTCCTCGAATAACTCCCGTGCATCGGTAAAGTGCTGTTGGGCCGACTCCAGATCGCCTTCCTGCAACAGGATTTCACCCATGTAGGTATGGGCCTGGGCGGCAAAACCACGGCTGTTGACGCTGCGCAGAATGGGGAGTGCCTCTTCAAAACACTCCTTGGCGGCCTCCAGATTGCCCTCTTCGTACTCCATTAAACCCAGATGGTAGCCAGCGGAGCCGATGCCCGATGGCTCCTTGAGGGTGCGGAAGGCGGTGAAGGCTTCAGAAAACTGCTGATAGGCCAGTTCCCGGTCGCCGGTCTGGGTGAGAAACACCCCCAGATAGTCACGCACCAGGGCCGACTCGTGGGGGTGATCCAGCTGATCCACCGCCCGTTTGGCAGTCGACATCCAGGCACGGCCCTCTTCAAACATGCCCTTGTTGGTGAACAGATGGAACAGCGCCATACAGAAGTCCACCACCAGCGCACAGTCGTCCTCCAGGTCCATGCCCTCCTGATGGCTGCGTTGGGCCACCCAGCAGAAAGCGGCGCGCAGATTGGGCCACTCCTTGATGAGGTAGCGCATGGCCGGGGCCAGGTTGTTGGCGTTGGCCTGATTGTGGCACTCCTGTACCATCTGCTGCAAAAACACACCGGCCTGCTCCCAGGCCACCTCCCGCCGCCGTGGGTTGGCGTCATCATCCAGATAGGTGGCCACTGCGGGTAACACCGCCTGATAGCCACCCAGCGTAGTGATGAGGCCGGTGGGGATGGCCTTGTTGGCGGCCTCCTGCCACTCCTCACCAAACAGGGCCGACAGGGTTTCGCCACTGGCCCCGGCCGGGAATGGATGCAACAGGTGGGTCAGGCGGGTGGCTTCGTCGGTCAGGTCGGCAAACGCCAGCGTCAGCATCCCGTACAGCCCCTGGGGGAGCCGCCCGGACCCGCTTTGGGGGGCCTCCAGATCGCGTAGTGCCTCTTCGAGCTGTTCCAGCCAGCGCGGCGGTTGGCACCAGTGGGCCGCCAGCATGACCGCCAGCGGGTTGTACTCCAGCCGCTCCAGCACCGATACCAGTACGGGGTCGTCCGCCGCCGGGCGATTGCTGACGCTATCCGGCAGGTGGGCGTTAAACAGCGCGGTGGCCTGTGCCCCGGTCAGCGTCGGTATGGTCATCCCCGGAGCGTCGGCCATCGGTTTGCGGCCAATCACCAGATGGTGGATGCCGGGAGCGGCCTTGAGGTGATCGATCAACTCGGTCAACTGGCCCGGTTGGTGGGTGCTGAAGTCGTCCGTGTGGTCCCACATAATGAGGATGTTACGATCGGCGACCGCATCTTCCAGCGACCGGGAGCGGTCGTAACCCACATGAAAGGTCAACTCGCCCAGCACGGTGGAGGGGGCGTTGGCCCCGGCCAAAGACAGGTGCAGGATGCCGTCGGTAAACAGCCCGGCACTGTGGGCCTGATGGGCGGCGGCCAGCGCCAACTCCGTCTTGCCACTGCCTGCCGGACCGGTCAAATAAGAGACCCGCTGCTCGGATAACTGGGAAAAAAGGGCCTGTTGTGCCTCATCCTGTCCGTCAAAATGGCGGCTGACAGGCAGCAGATTGTGGGGCGTGCTGACGTTCATGAACATTCCTGCTACAGGCAAACAAATCGAGTACCGGGGCGCAAATGGCGGCCACCGGGGCACTGGCTTTCAAGTGAATCCGGGTATCTTACAACGCATGAAAAGCACTGACTACCGTGTCGGAAAGCCATCCTGCGGGCTTTAACAGACGTTGTCCCAAATTTGCATGGCATGGTAGCATGTTGCGCCATATTTCTGACCGGCGACCCGTAGACGGGTGTCGGGGGTTGTTGTCAGTGCGAGGGTGAGTTTGTGTCTGAACTGAAGATGTCTGAAGAGTTTCGCAGTGCCTGTGAAGGGTTCCGCATTACCGATGAACTGCTGGCCGAAGGGTTGAAGCGCAGTCAGGTGACCCCTCAGGAGCTCTTGTTCATCGATAGCACCACCTCACCGCGCAACTTCAAGGTGAAGTATGTCAACAAGGCCGGTGAACCCAAATGGGTGCACCTGTTTGTAGTGGTGCCCCCCGCAACCGGGTAGCGGGTCAGTTTTTCAGCCCCTGAATCGGGGCCGGGATGCGCCCGCCCCGCTCGATCATGTGGGCCGATGACTGGTCGTGTACCGGCATGATCGGGGCTTCCCCCAACAGTCCGCCAAAGCGGGCCATGTCACCCACCTGCTTGCCCGGTACCGGGATGATGCGCACTGCTGTGGTCTTGCTGTTGATGGTGCCGATGGCGGCCTGATCGGCCAAAATGGCCGAGATGGTGGTGGCCGGGGTATCGCCAGGGACTGCCAGCATATCCAGCCCCACCGAGCAGACACTGGTCATAGCCTCCAGTTTGTCGATGGTCAGGCACCCTTCGGCGGCGGAGCGGATCATCATGCGGTCTTCACTGACCGGGATAAATGCTCCGGACAGGCCCCCCACATAGCCGGACGCAAACGCCCCGCCTTTTTTGACCGCGTCGTTGAGCAGTGCCAGTGCGGCGGTGGTGCCGTGGGTGCCGACCCGCTCCAGCCCCATCTTCTCTAAAATCTCGCCCACCGAATCGCCCACCGTGTCGGTAGGGGCCAGGGACAGGTCCAGTACCCCAAAGCCAACGTTCAGGCGGCGTGACAGCTCACGCCCGACCAGCTCGCCAGCGCGGGTGATCTGAAAGGCGGCCCGCTTGATGGTGTCGGCCACGGTGCCCAGATCGGCCCCCTCGATGCCGTCCAGAGCGCGGGCCACCACGCCGGGCCCGCTGATGCCCACGTTGAGGGTGGCGTCGGCCTCGCCGTAGCCGTGAAAGGCCCCGGCCATAAACGGGTTGTCGGGTACCGCGTTGGCAAAGGTTACCAGTTTGGCGCAGGCCAGCCCGTCGCTGTCGGCGGTGCGGGCGGCGGCGTCGGTGATGATGTGGCCCATGCGGGCGATGGCGTCCATGTTGATGCCCGCGTGGGTGGTGGCCACGTTGACGCTGGCGCAGACCCGTCCGGTGGTGGCCAGCGCCTCCGGCAGGGCGTCCAGATAGTGCGCTTCTGCGGCAGTAATGCCCTTTTCCAGCAGGGCCGAAAAGCCGCCCAGAAAATCGACCCCCACATGGGCGGCGGCTTCGTCCAGCGCCCGGGCGATGGCCACATAGCCGTCGGCGCTGGGGCGAGTCAACAGGTTGGCCACCGGGGTGACGGCCACCCGCGCATTGACGATGGGCACACCGTATTCGGCTGCCAGCTTCTGTGACTCATCTTTGAGCCGTGCGGCCCGTGTGCGTACCCGTTCACCGATGCGTGCTGCCACCTGGTTCGGGTCGTCGCCCGCACAGTCTTGCAGGTTCAGGCCCAGGGTGACCGTGCGGATGTCCAGATGGGACTCCTGCACCATGTGCAGGGTCTCCATGATTTCGTGCAGGGAAAGCGACACGGCTCAGATCCGGTGCATGGCGCGGAAGATCTCTTCCCGCTGGACCTGCACCGCCACCCCCAGGGTCTCACCGGCGTCGGTCAATGCCTGTCGCAGCGCTTCAAACGGACTGCCCTCCGGGCTCAGGTCGGCCACCGCGACCATCACAAACAGGTCGCCGTGCAACACCGATTGAGAGATGTCGGTCAGATTGGCGTCCGCGTCTGCCAGCACCTGACTGAAGCGGGCAACGATGCCGACCCGGTCGATGCCCTGTACGGTGACCACAATACGGCGGTCGTTGGGGGGGGCGGATAGGTTACCGGTCATGATGCCAGCCCTCTGTTGGCGGTGTGGATGGCGCGTACCATGGCAGCGGCCTTGGCGCGGGTCTCTTCGTACTCCTGGTGGGGCACCGAATCGGCGACGATTCCGGCCCCGGCCTGCAGGTATGCAGTGCCATGTTTGACCATCACGGTACGGATGTTGATGGCCATGTCAGAGCTGCCGTCGTAGGCAAAATAACCCACCGCGCCGCCGTAAAGGCCGCGCGAGGCAGGCTCCAGCTCTTCAATAATCTGCATGGCGCGAATCTTGGGCGCGCCGGACAGGGTGCCCGCCGGAAAACAGGAGACCAGCACGTCAAAGGCATCCAGACCGGGGGCCAACTGGCCGGTCACGTTGGAGACCAGATGCATCACGTGGGAGTATTTTTCCACCACCATAAAGTCGTCCAGCACCACCGTGCCGGTGCGCGCCACGCGGCCCACGTCGTTACGGCCCAGATCCACCAGCATCAGGTGCTCGGCACACTCCTTGGCGTCGTCTTTAAGCTCGTCTTGCAGCCGTTGGTCTTCGGCGGCGTCGGCCCCGCGGGGGCGGGTTCCGGCGATGGGCCGCAGGGCCACCTGACCCTGCTGGGTACGCACCAACAGCTCTGGCGAAGCACCGACGACATAGGTGTCGTCCAATGCCAGATAGTACATGTAGGGCGATGGGTTGATACGTCGGAGCGCCCGGTACAGGTCCAGCGGGGTGCAGCTCAACGGCACCTGAAACCGCTGGGACAGCACCACCTGAAAGATGTCCCCGGCGCGAATGTACTCCTGCGCGGTCTCCACCGCCTGCCGGTAGGCCTCCGGGGTGATGTTGGAGGTCAACGGCTGATC
>JALWRU010000301.1 GCA_026994095.1 Nitrospira sp.
GGTCGAAACTGCGAATCCACACCTGCCCCGCCTGCTGCACACCGTTCGCGGCGGCCTCCGGTACACCGGTGATGACCTCCGGGTTGTTGTCGCCGTTCAGGTCGGCCACCACCACGCTGGTGCCAAACGCTCCGGTCGTCTGGGCAGTGGTGCCGTTCTGCACCGTGCGGACCGGGTGGATCTGGATATTGACGTCTACCAGTGCGGTGGAATCTACCGCGCTGGAGGCGCGTACCACCACAGTGCCGGTACTGGGGCCAGCCGTAAACAGCCCTCCGGGGGTGATTTCGCCAGGGGCGGTGCTGGCCCCGGTGACCACGGTCCAGTTGACCCCTTTATTAGAGCTGCCGGTGACCGTGGCGGTGAGCTGGGCGGTTTCAAACGGCACCAGCAGGATGTTGGGTGGCGAGGTGACGGTAAGTTGTGCGTCCACCCCTTCGCCGGTGACCGGGATGGTGATGACCGGGTTAAATACGTCGTTACTGGCCAGCGAGATGAGCCCGCTGTGGACGCCGCCGGTGACCGGGTCGAAGATGACTTCGAATGAGGCCGGTCCACCGCCGTCATCGGTGGCAATAATCGGCCCCAGTGTATCGACACTGACCCGGAAGGCCGGGTCGTTGGAGGTGATGCTGGTTACGTTGAGCGGCTCGCGCCCCAGGTTTTCGATCGAAATCGTGCGTTTGCCTAAAATGGTACGCACCGACTGAGCGCCAAAGTTGATACTGGTGCGGCTCAGGGAGATGACCGACAGCAGCAGGGGGGGCTCGGGTGGCGCAATCTGGGCGAAGGCGGGGGTGGTACTCAACCCCAGCGCCAGCAGGAGCGCCAGCAGCCGTCGCGACAGCCGACCGATGCGGCCCGGATTGGGCGCAACCGGGCGGTTGCCTGCACCCGATAGACAGACACTCACGGGGGATGTATGGACCGAACCAGAGCAACTCATCACCCATAAGTATAACGCGCTTTTGCAGAATCCCGACCGGGCGGTCGCCCTGGGGGAGAAATGTTGACCCGGAAGGGCCAGCCGTGCAGAATCTAGCCGATATATTCTGGTCCCTTTTCTGCCCGCTTTATTCGAGTCTTATTGATGTCTGCCCCCACACTTTCTGCGCCCCGGTCGACGGCGTCCACGTCTGAGTTGCGGGTGCGATTGACCACCCCCGGTGCCCGTCCGCCCTTGCGGGCCGAGTCCGGTGCCGCTGGCTACGACCTGTATGCGGTTGGCCAACAGCACGGGCGCATGATCGATACCGGCGTGGCGTTCGAGATTCCTGAAGGGTGGGTGGGGATCATTAAAGACCGTTCCAGCGTGGCCTTTGCCGAGCGCGGCTACA
Source organism: Nitrospira sp. (assembly GCA_026994095.1). Taxonomy (GTDB): domain Bacteria; phylum Nitrospirota; class JACRHL01; order JACRHL01; family JACRHL01; genus JALWRU01. The sequence continues at coordinate 1,338 of JALWRU010000301.1, forward strand.
CCGTTGCCGGGGTGATTGACAGCTCCTACCGGGGCACCGTGCGGGTGCTGTTTGACCGGGAGGTGAGCGTGGAGGACGGCGAACGTATCGCCCAACTGGTGATCGTGCCGCATTTTTCCGGGCAGGTGACCGTAGTGGATGAGTTGACCGAGACCGAGCGGGGCGCTGGCCGGTTCGGCTCTACCGGACGAGGTGTCCCGGTGGACACCGGGCAGAGTAAATGATGTCTGATTCCGGCCCGCCGCAGGAGGCGTCCACCCTCGACCTGTCTGACCGGGACTATCAACTGATTGAGGATACCGCCGCCTTCGCCCGTTATCTGGCGATTCTGGCCGACTGCCCGGTGGTGGCGGTGGATACCGAGTCCAATTCCCTGTTCCGTTACCGGGAGCGGGTCAGCCTGATCCAGCTGACCGGGCGTACTGCAGAGGGTGCCCTGCACCACGCCATTGTCGACCCCATGGCCGACGTGGACATCAGCGGGCTGGGGCCGATTATGGCCGACCCGCAGGTGACGGTGATCTTTCACGGGGCCGATTTTGACGTGGTATCGCTCAAGCGCGACTACGGCTTTAACTTTACCAATGTATACGACACCATGATCGCCGCGCGGGCTGCGGGCATGCAGCGTTTCGGGTTGGCCGATCTGGTGCGTGAGTATTTTCAGGTGGAGCTGAACAAAAAGTTTCAGAAACACGACTGGTCGGCCCGTCCGCTGATTCAGGAAGCCCTCGATTATGCCCACTTAGATACCCGCTATCTGCCGGAAATAATGGACTCCCTGCGCGAGCGGGTAGGGCTGGTGGATCGGCAGGACGTGGTCGATGAGGAGTGTGCGCTGGTGTCCCTGCGTGAGTGGACCCCGCCAGCGGGTGGTGACGACCTGTACATCAACATGAAGGGGGCCAGCAAACTCGACCCGGACGCCCAGCGGGTGCTGCGGGCGCTGTTTGAGTTGCGCGACCAGATTGCAGAGAAGCAGGATCGGCCCCCCTTCAAGGTGTTGGGCGGTGATCTGATGCTGGCGCTGGCCACCCGTGCCCCGACGGATCAGGCGGCGCTGGAAGAGGTTTCCGGCCGCCGCCATCGGCAGGTGAAGCGGTACGCCCAGGAGATTCTGGCGGCGGTGGCCAAGGGGCAGGCAGACGACCGCCCGCTACCGCGACCGGGCAAGAAGAACCAGCGTGACGGTGGCCCCAGAAAAGACGGCCACCGGTATAGCAAGGAAGACGACCTGCTGTTCACCAGGCTGCGTAACTGGCGTAACGCCCAGGCTGAAAAAGAGGCGTTGGAGCCGGCCATGGTGCTCAACAATCAGGCGCTCAAGGAGGTGGCCATGATGCGCCCCACCGATGCCGGGCAGCTGGCCGCTGTAAACGGGTTGCGCGAGTGGCAGAAGCGCCGTTATGCCGACGCGCTGGTAGCGCAGGTGGTGGCGTTTTCCGAGAGTGCCGGGGCCGAAGACGCCCCCGCCTGACAAGGCGCCGGTGCCCGCCTATAATGGGCGCCACATCCTTATCTACAACGACGGAGTGTGACCATGTCGCTCATGGCCGGTAAACGCGGGGTGATCCTGGGGGTCGCCAATAACAAATCCATCGCCTGGGGCATTGCCAGGTCCCTGCAGCGAGAGGGGGCCGAACTGGCCCTTACCTACGCCGGTGAAGCGGTGGAGAAGCGGGTACGCCCGCTGGCCGAGGAGTTGGGCTGTAAGCTGGTGATCCCCTGTGATGTGGGGGTGGCCGGGCAGGTAGAATCGGCCCTCAATCAGGTGGGCGAACAGTTTGGCCAGATCGATTTTGTGGTGCATGCCATCGCCTTTGCCCACAAGGAAGACCTTAAATTACCGTTGACCGAGACCCCGCGTGAGAATTTTTTAACCGCCATGGAGATCAGCGTCTTCTCCTTCATCGAAGTGTGCCGTTTTGCCGCACCGTGGATGAAAGAGGGCGGCGCTGCCCTGACGCTGAGTTTTTACGGGGCCGAGAAGGTCATGCCCAAGTACAACGTCATGGGCGTTGCCAAGGCCGGGCTGGAGGCGTCGGTACGGTACATGGCCGCCGATCTGGGGGCGCAGAACATCCGTGTCAACGGCATCTCTGCCGGGCCGATCAAGACCCTCGCGGCCTCCGGTATCGGTGATTTCAGAAAGACCCTCAGCACCGCCGCCGAGCGCGCACCGCTAGCCCGTAATGTCACCACCGACGAGGTGGGGGATGCAGGGCTGTACCTGCTGTCGCCGCTCTCCAGCGGGGTGACCGGCGAGATCCACTATGTGGATGCGGGTTACAACGCCATCGGTATGTGACCGGGCCGCCCGTGACGGGTAGTGCCGCAGATCAAGGCTGGATGGGGCGCGCCCTGCATCTGGCCCGCCGCAGGCAGGGCCGCACCGCACCCAATCCACTGGTAGGGGCGGTGCTGGTAAAAGATGGCGTCAAGCTGGCAGAAGGGTTTCATCACGGTCCCGGCCATCCTCATGCGGAGGCCGTGGCCTTGCGACAGGCGGGAGATGCCGCCCGTGGCGCAACCCTCTATGTGACGCTGGAGCCGTGCTGCCATACCGATAAACGGACCCCGCCCTGCGCCCCGGCGGTAATCGCGGCAGGGGTTGCACGGGTGGTGATCGCCATGAGCGACCCCAATCCAAAGGTGGCCGGAGGTGGGATTGAACAGCTCAAACAGGCCGGGATTGCGGTGACACTGGGCTGTCTGCAAGAAGCCGCTGAACAGCTCAACCGTCCCTTTAGCCACGCCATACTGCACGGCCTGCCCTGGTTGACCTTGAAGATGGCCCAGAGCCGGGACGGTCGCTCGGCCCCGGTGCCCGGTGCTGACGGTCTGCCGCAGCCGTCCGGGGCGATTACCGGCCCGGTCGCCCGGCAGTATGTGCACCGTTTGCGGGATCGCAGTGATGCGGTGCTGGTCGGGGTCGGCACAGTGCTGGCAGACGACCCCCGCTTAACCTGCCGTCTGCGCGCCAGCCGTCGCCATGCCACACCGCCCCGGCGGGTAGTGATCGACAGCCGCTTAAATACCCCGCCTGATGCACAGGTGATTACCGGAATGTCCCTCACACCGACGCTGATTGTGACCACCAACGGGGCCGATCAGACCCGTGGCAAGGCCCTTACAGCAGCCGGTGCCGAGTTGATCCGGGTCGCGGAAGATGCACACGGTCGGGTGGATTTACGGGCGGGGCTGGCGGCGTTGGTGGCCCACGGTCTGCATCATGTCCTGTGTGAAGGTGGCCCCACACTGGCCGGTG
>JALWRU010000302.1 GCA_026994095.1 Nitrospira sp.
AAACTATTCGGCCAGTTGGCCAAAGATTATCCAGAGTGGATTCAGGTCCATCTGGGTTGGGCGCAGGTATTGACGTCGGTGGGTCGCCCGAAGGAGGCTGAAGCGGCCCTCAGAAACGCCATCGCGCTGGACCCAAAAGCGCTGGCCGCCCCCATGCTGTTGTCATCGATGCTGGTGGCGCAACAACGGCGTGCAGATGCGATTTCTGTACTGGATACATTGATTGCTGAAGTGCCGGAGGCCACGTTGGCCTATATCCAGCGGGCTCGTATTCAGATGTTGGATGGCGACGCTGCCGGGGCCCGGGAGACCCTCAAGGCCCTGGTAGCGGTGCGGCCCAATGAGGCGGTGTCCTATCTGGCGTTGGGGCGACTGCTGGAGCAACTGCGTGACCGGGATGGCGCGTTGGCGGTCTATACCGATGGGGTCGACAAGGCCGTTGAGGCCACCGATCTGCGTATCAAACTGGCCGAAATGCAGATCGTCGATGGTGACTTTGACGCGGTAGAGACGCAGGCAAAGGCCCTGTTAAAGGGCGATTCAGGGCTGGTGTCCGGTCGCATTCTCACCGGCCTGGTGGCCATGGGAAGGGGGCAGACCGAGCTTGCCATCCAGACGTTTTCGCGGGTTTTGAAGGATCAACCCGGTCATGCATTGGCCGAATATTACCTGGCCCGTGCCTACGCCCGCTCCGGTGATCTGGTGACCGCACAGGCCCGCTATCAGGCGGCGCTGGATACCAATAAAGACCTGCTGGTGGCGCGGGTCGCCCTCACCGAACTGCTGTTGCAAAAGGGTGAGCTGGAAGGGGCAAAAATTGAGGTGGAGCGGTTACGCGCATTGGCGCCTAACTTCCCCGACACGTTGCTATTGAGCGGTATGGTGGCCACCGCCGAGAGAAAATATGGGGCGGCTCAGGCCTATTTCAAGCAGGTACTGAAGGTGGTACCTGATCTGGCAGAGGGCCACTATCAACTGGGCCGGGTGCTATTGATTCAGCAGAAGGTGGCGGCCGCCCGCAAGGAGATTGAGCGGGCCTACGTGCTGGAGCCCGAGCGGGATCGGGCGCTGGCCCTGCTGGTGCAGATGGATATGGCGGACAAGCGTCCGTCGTCGGCTAAAAAGCGGCTGATCGCCGCCACCGTTGCCTACCCGGATCGACCGGTGCCGTTTGATTTGCTGGGGCAGTTGCTGGTCAGAACTGGTGATCTCGCCGGGGCGCAGGCAGCCTTTGAAAAGGCCATTGCGCTGGACCCGTCCTTTGCGCCCGCCTATGCAGCGTTAGGTCAATTGGCAGTCAAGAGCGGGGATCTGGACGGCGCCATCGAGCGCTTCAAGGCGGCAGTCGCCAAAAACCCGGACCATGTGGGGGCGCGCATGTTGCTTGGGGTTGTGTACGAGCAGAAAGGAGACGATGCTGCGGCCATCGATACCTATAAATCCCTGCTGGAACGGACCCCCAACTTTGTGCCCGCCGCCAACAATCTGGCCTGGTTGTACGTCAACAGTGGTGGCGATGACACGGGCAATGTGGATGTGGCGATGGGCCTGGCCCAGACTGCTCGCGAGTACGCGCCGGACGACCCCAGTGTGGCCGATACGCTGGGCTGGATCTACTACACCCGTGGAGCCTATCTGAAGGCCGAGGGGTTGCTGGCCGAGGCGCTGGAGTCGTTGGGTGATAGCCCGGAGGTGTTATATCATGCGGGCATGATCAGTGCCCGACAAGGCCACACTGCGCTGGCGAAACAGCGCTTGAAGCGGGCCATCAAACTGGGTCTCGACGGGGCCGCGCAGACGGAAGCGCAGAACACCCTGGCGACCCTCGGTTAATCCATGAACCGGGGGTGGGCCGATTTGGAGGTCACCTTCGAGCAGATTGTTCAGGCAACTGCGTAGGCAACCTGAGGCGTTTCAGCCGCTTGCATGGCCTGCTCACGAATGAGTTGTGCCAGTCGGGTGTGCAGGTCATGCCCTGCCCGATGGGCAACAATGTGGCCCAATACCGGCTGACCCACCAGCGACAGGTCGCCGATCAGGTCCAACACCTTGTGGCGTACAGTTTCGTCGGTAAAACGCAGACCGTCTGTATTGAGCACGCTGTCTTCATCGAAGCCGATGCCGTTGTCCAGCGAGGCTCCCTGAGCCATGCCCGCCTGTTGCAGTGCCTCTACCTCGTGGACCCGTCCAAAGGTACGGGCGCGGGCGACCATGCCTGTATAGGCCTTGGCCGATGCCTGGTAGTGAAACTGCTGATCGCCTGCCAGGGGGTGGCAAAAATCAAAGGCGTAATCAATAGAGAGGTGGTCCCGGTCGGTGGGGTGAATCTCAATCCAGCGACCGTTGCCGTCTTCTGCCCGTAGCAGGGTGGTGATATGTACCACCCGGCGCGGCGCACTCTGGGCGCGGGTGCCGGCCTGTAACAGGCCCGCCACAAACGGCGCAGCGCTACCATCCATGATGGGGATCTCGTTACTGTCCACCTGAATCATGGCGTTGTCGATGTTGAGGCCAGCCAGCGCCGACAGGATATGCTCTACCGTATGCAGACTCACGCCGTCTTGTGACAGGGTGGTGGCAAATGCGGTGGTGGTGACCCGGTCGGCAAGCGCCGGGATAATGGTGGTCTTTTGGCTGCCGTGAGGCCGCACAAAAAAGCGGATTCCCCGGTTGGCGTCATCGGGCAGCACCGTCAAACAGACCGGCTTACCGCTGTGCAGGCCTACGCCAGTAAAAGTCACTTCGTTACGAATTGTGGTTTGCATCGTCATAAGGTGCATCCGTGCTGCCGTAAAAGGCCGGCTCAAAACTTGTTACAACCCACGGTATTTGTGTGGGTTGTCCCTGACGTAAGCAAACTGGGTGCCACGATTCTGGCTGCCCCGGTGTGGCGTGGTCAACTCATTGATAAATAAACGATGTGATGGTTCGTGGCAGTCTTGTTGGTGCCGCCTAATGATGACCCGATTCGGGTGGAAGGCACCCGCTGCCCGGGTGGTTGCGGGTAGCTTTCACCACACGGAGCGCTGGGGAGGCGGGTTGGGTCTGGTTGACGTCTGGCGAGGGCTTGCCCATAATCGAGCGACTATGAGCGAAACGCCATCCACCGAGCCGTCCTTTCCCCGCAAGGGTGAACTGTCCGAGTCTTCACTGGTCGATCTGATGGAGCCGTTGCTGGTCAGCGGCCTGGTCGGCACACTGGCCCTACGGCAGGACGGTGTGGTCAAGGCCCTGTTTGTCAAACAGGGGGAGTTGGTTTTTGCCACCTCGACCCTGCGCAGCGATCGGCTGGGCGAGGTGCTGATGCGCAAAGGCATGATCTCTGAATCGGCGCTGGAGGCGGCCACCAAGTCCATGCGTGAAACCGGCAATCGGGAGGGTGAGACCCTGGTAGAGTTGGGTATTCTTACCCCCAAGGCCCTGTTTGAGGGGCTCAAGCTACAGGTGGAAGAGATCATCGTCTCCGCTTTCCAGTGGGATCAGGGAACCTTCCGCTTTATTGAGGGGCCGCTACCACCGCAGGTGATTCCGCTGCCGCTCTATCTGGACCAGTTGTTGCCCAAGGCGCTGGACCGGATGTCATCCTGACCCGGCCTTGCTACCACAACCTGTGGTTAGTTGTCTGACGCTTTGGGTGGCGGTGTGTCATCCGGGGGGGGATCTGTGTCGTCTTGAGGACGAACGCTGCGAAAGTCCAACCACAGATCGACCCCGCCAATGACGGTAAGCAGGGCCATCATCAACATGGAAAATGGCGGCATGATGGCCATCAGATAGAACCCGCTCTGTGCCAGCGGATTGACCTCATGCTTGTGGAAAAAATGGACCGTAATCGCCCACCCTTGCAGGGCGTAGGCGGTTACAAACAGGCCCAACAGATTGGCACCCACGTATCGGACTTCGGTGGTGGGGATCAGCAGCAGCACAGCGCTGGCAATCAACCCCCAGATCCATTGATCTGGCAGCACCCAGTTGCGCAAGGGAACCAGAGTGACCACCGGGTGGGGTCGGTAGAAAAAGAATGTGCGGGTGGCCAGCATGGTGCCTACAGACGCGCCGATTCCCAAGGTGAAGAAGATCAGCGGAGCCATGTGCTGGGCCATGCCGACTTTGTCGGCAATCGAGGCCTCAAACGCTTTGATCTGCTCAGGAGACGCCCCGGAACTGCGCAGGTCTTCAGACCAGAGCGCCGTTTGGGCGGTCATGAACTCCTGGACGCCACCCGCTTGTTGAAGGCCGATCAACACCACGCCTGTCAGCAGGGTCGCCGACAGGATCACCACCCGTTGCGGGGGCCAGTCAAATGCCAATCCACGGCTGACAAAAAAGGCAAACGCCGCCACCAGCAGGAAGATGCCGCCCGCCACCAGCCCGCTGATAGAACTCAGCACGACCGCGCCCACAAAGGCGGTGGCAAACAGCACCGGCTCCCCCTGGCGGAGACAGAGTACCGCCAGGGGAGCCGGGCTGATCGCTACTGCCAGCGGGCCGAACAGGGGGCCGAGTACCGGTACCGACGGAATGCCTACGAACAGCAGCAGCGACAGTAGTAAAAACCCACCCGCCTCCCGCAGGGTGTCTACGGTATCGCCTGAGGAG
>JALWRU010000303.1 GCA_026994095.1 Nitrospira sp.
CCGAGACTCCCGAAGCTGAGACGGTTGTCGAGACCACCGAGGAGGTTGTGGTGGCAGAAGTTGCTGACGAAGCAACCGATGAGCCTGCCGAGGACGCCAAATCCAAGTCTCCCGCCTAGGGGAAGCTGCAGCCGACCCCTCCGGTCGGGACATGTGGTTTTATGAGGCGCGGGCGCGCCGTCGTGGTGGCAGCCGCATCGCAGGTGTGGACGAAGCCGGGCGCGGCCCGCTGGCAGGGCCAGTCGTGGCCGGTGCCGTTATCCTCAATCCGGACGACCCCATTGACGGGCTCAACGATTCCAAACGATTGAGCCCCAAGCGTCGCGAGCAGTTGTTTGCACAGATTCAAGCCCGTGCGCTGGCGGTTGGCGTGGGCATCGTCGGTCCCGAGCGGATCGACCAGATCAATATTCTCCAGGCCACCAAACAGGCCATGCGCGAGGCCCTCGATCACCTGCCGGTGGCCGGGGTCGAGGCCGACTATGTGCTGCTGGACGCGCTGACGTTACCCAATCTGCTGGTGCCCCAGGAGGGCATTGTCGGAGGTGATGGCAAGAGTAACAGCATTGCCGCCGCTTCGATCATTGCCAAGGTGACCCGCGACCGGCTGATGGTTCAGTACGATGTGGAGTACCCGGGCTACGGTTTTTCCGGGCACAAGGGCTACCCCACCGTGGCCCACAAACAGGCGGTGGCCCAGTTGGGGCCGTGCCCGATCCACCGGCGCACCTTTCGCGGGGTGTCCGAGTTTGTCACTGATACGCCCCGGTATGGCGAGGCTTCCGCTTAATCTGCGCCAGTTGCTGGGGCGCACGGCGGAGTCGCTGGCGGCCGACCTGCTGGTAAAAAAAGGGCTGCATATTGTCGCCCGCAACTACCGTATTACCGCTGGTGAGCTGGATTTGATCTGCACCGATGGGCCGGTCTGGGTGTTTGTAGAGGTGCGCGCCCGCAGCTCGCAAAAGTATGGTGGCGCTGCCTGGGCAGTGCCGCCTGCCAAACAGCGACAGGTGGCGCGGGTGGCGGGCCACTATCTGGTCGCCCACAAACTTTATGGTCAGGTGGACTGTCGATTTGACGTGGTGCTGGTGAATGCCGATAAGACCCCCTATGAGGTGTCTCACCTTGTCGACGCGTTTCGTATGGAGGTGCCGCCGTGTTGATTGGACTCAACCAGAATGTAGAGGTCGAAGGCCTCACATACCATGTGCAGACCGAGGATGTTGAAGACCGGCAGGAACTGGTATCCCAGGTGTTCCGGTCGGGACAGGTGCTGCATACCATTCGCACCCCCTATAAAGATTGGGACATGGGCAAGGACCCGGATCGCCATCTGATGCATAAGGCGCAGCGCCAGCACGCCCTTTTGGTGGCAGCCACGGAGCGTGGGCGTCTGACACCGAAAACATGAAATTCCGTGCTACCCTAATAGGGTTGGGGTCATGATTCCGGTGATCACGGGATATGAAACACGAGGGGACACCGCTTGGCGGTCGTTATATGGACCTGGAAGGTGGACGTTTAAAAAACATGCCTGAGAAGAAAAATAATACAGTTGGCCTGACGGTCGCACTGCTGGTCGCACTGCTGTTGGGGGGGCTGCTCGGCTCCCAGTCCGACAGCCGGGTGATGGCAGACAGCGGCAGCTTTGATCAACTCAAGGTATTCTCCGAGGTGCTGTCCCACATTCAAAACAAGTATGTGGAAGATGTGGATACAGACGAGTTGGTGGCCGGTGCCATCAAGGGCATGATGGATACGCTCGATCCTCACAGCTCCTTTATGAAAAAATCCAGCTATGCGGATTTGAAGGTTGATACCAAGGGTGAGTTTGGTGGTATCGGCATCCAGATCAGTGTGCGCGACCACAAGCTGGTAATCATTGCACCGATTGAAGACACCCCCGCCGATCGGGCCGGGTTGATGTCGGGTGACCATATTTTCAAGGTAGACGGCGCGCCCACCAAGGAGATGACCATCTCTGACGCGGTCGATCGCATGCGCGGCCTCAAGGGTGAGCCGGTAGAGCTGACCATTATCCGTGAAGGTGAGGACAGCAAGCCGTTCGACGTATCGCTGGTGCGGGACACCATCAAAATCAAGAGCGTGCGCTCGCGGGTGGTGGAGCCCGGTATCGGCTATATCCGGATCAGCCAGTTTCAGGAGCGTACCGGCGCAGACCTGCGCAAGCAGCTCAAGGAGTTGAGTAAAGAGGGGCTGGAAGGGCTGGTACTGGACCTGCGCAATAATCCGGGCGGTCTGCTGACCGCTGCGGTGGAGGTGTCGCAGCAGTTCCTGGAGGCGGGCCAGCTGGTGGTCTATATTCAGGACCGGAACGGCAAGCGGGAGGAGTATTTCGCCCAGTCGGGTCGTCGTCATAATGACTACCCCATTGTCGTGCTGGTGAACCGGGGCAGCGCATCGGCCTCCGAGATCGTCGCCGGGGCGATTCAAGACCTGGGACGTGGTGTTGTGGTCGGTACCGTCAGCTTTGGTAAAGGCTCGGTGCAGACCATCATGCCGCTGTCGGATGATTCGGCCCTGCGCCTGACCACCGCCAAGTACTACACCCCGGCAGGGCGCTCCATCCAGAACACCGGTATTACCCCGGACATTGTGGTGGAACTGCAACTGGAGAAGGCCAAAGACGAAGAGTTGGCCAGCCTGTTCCGGCGGGAGAAGGACCTGGACGGACACCTGTCCAACGGCACCGTTGACAAGGAAGAAGACAAACCCAAGGACGCTCCCAAATTGAATGAGCGCACCATCGGGGGCAAAGAAATGTCCGACGATGACGCGGATTCGGCTAAATTGACCCCGGAAGAAGAGATGTGGGCGCGGGACAATCAACTCCGCGCGGCGGTCAACCTCTTAAAGGGGTGGCGCATTCTGCGGGGCCAGCAGCCCACCGTAATGACCGCAAAAGGGGCTTGATTGCCGCAATGGGCCGGATGATCCGTGCCCCTCGTGGAACGGGGAGACGCCTCCGCGTGAGGGCGGTTGTGTGGACGGCGCTGATCGCTACGGTGTTGGCGTTGTCGTCGCCGAATGCCTTTGCGGAAGCCCCGGCCAGGGCCATGCCCGGCGTGGTGGACGCGGCCCAACTTCAGCAGATCTCGAAAACCTTTGTGCGCATTGCCGAACGCATCACCCCTGCGGTGGTGGGCATCTCCACATCGCGCACCCTCCACCCGTCGTCAGAGCACGATGAAAGCGGCTATTTTCGCTGGTTTTTTGATACCCCGTCGCACCACCCGGAAGGGCAGCAGCAGGAGGAGGGTGTTGGCTCCGGCGTACTGGTTTCCGCTGATGGGCTGATTGTCACCAACGCCCATGTGATCGAAGGGGCGGAGCGAATTCGCATTACCCTGTCGGATCGGCGCGCTTTTGACGCAGTCGTTGTGGGGGTGGATGCCAAGACCGATGTCGCGGTACTGCGGGCGGAGGCTACCGGTCTGCCGTGGGTGCCGTTTGGCGACTCTGCCAGTCTGCGTCCCGGTGAGTTGGTATTGGCAGTCGGCAACCCATTTGGGCTGGTGCAGACGGTGACCATGGGGATTGTCAGCGCGGTGGGCCGTCAAGGGGTGGGGATTGCCGATTACGAGGATTTTATCCAGACTGACGCAGCCATCAATCCGGGCAATTCTGGCGGTGCCATGGTGAACACCCGTGGCGAACTGATCGGGATTAATACCGCCATCTTTACCCAGAGCGGTGGTTACGAGGGCATCGGTTTTGCCATCCCTGCCGGTATGGCCAAAATGGTCACCCGCAATCTGATCGAGCGTGGCAAGGTGGTGCGTGGCTGGCTGGGGGTCTCCATACAGGAAGTCACCCCACCACTGGTGGAGCCGTTTGGGCTGGATGCCCCCAAGGGTGCGCTGGTGACCGACGTCATGGCCGATAGCCCGGCGGAGAACGCTGGCTTGCAACGGGGCGACATCGTCTTGCAGGTCGATGGTCACGCCATCACACGGCTCAGCGAGTTACGGTTGATGGTGGCCAACCTGCCGGTCGGTACCCATGTGGACCTGAAGGTCCACCGGGAGCGTAAGCCGTTACATCTTCAGGTAAAGTTGGGTGAACTACCCCACGAGGAAGCGCCGGTACAGGTAACGGCGACTGCGACAGAAATCGCCCCCACCCGTGGCAAAAACAAGCGCTTGTTATCGGGTTTGAAGGTTGGTGACATCGACGGCGAAGCGGTCCGCCGCTACCGCTTACAGGCCCCGGCAGACGGTGTCGTCGTACATCAGGTGGCTGCCGGAAGCGCCGCCTCGTTGGCAGGAATCCTGCCGGGAGATATTGTATTGGAGGTGGCCCGCACGCCGGTCACCCGTAAGTCTGAATTTGACCGGGTACTGCGTCAGGCGGACAGGGACTCCGCCCTGTTACTGCTATTGTCCCGACGTGGCCGAGCGATGTATGTAGGGGTGTCGCCCTAACCCGTCCTGAGCGCCTCGACCAGCCGGTCGTGCAAGGCGGGTCGGAAGGCCCGAATACCCACATGATCTTCGTCTGGATGGACCCGATTGGTGAGTAACACCACGATGCGCTCCTCCGCCAGATCGATCCACACCGACGTGCCGGTA
>JALWRU010000304.1 GCA_026994095.1 Nitrospira sp.
ATCGCGGTGCTCATCTGGGTCTACCCCCTGTGGCGCGACCTGAGGCGCTTGCAGGCCTGCACCGATGCCCTGGGCGGTGGCGATTTTACCGCCCGGGTGAACCTGCGCAACGGCTCGCCGCTCACCCCGCTATCCACCGCCTTTGACGGCATGGCCGAGCGCATCCAGCGCTTGATTTCCTCCCACAAGGAGCTGACCAACGCGGTCTCCCACGAACTGCGCACCCCCATCGCCCGGCTGCGCTTCGGCATGGAGATGCTGGCCAACTCCGATCAGCCGGACGAGCGGCAACACTACATGGACGGCGTCAATGCCGATATCGATGAACTGGATCAACTGGTGGCCGAGATGCTGACCTATGCCCGCTTCGACCGGGAGCGACCCACCCTGCATATGCAACAGCAGCCGATCGCCCCCTGGCTGGAGCAGGTGGTTGCACAGGCCCACACGGGCGAGCAAACCCTGTCGATTGAATGCCGGATCGTCGGGGACAGGCTGCGGCCCACCTGTTTTGAGCCCCGCCTGATGGCCCGTGCGTTGGGCAACCTGCTGCAAAATGCCCGTCGCTACGCCCGCCACCGGGTGGTGGTGACCTTCTCCTGTGAAGACGGTCACTGCCAACTGGCGGTGGACGACGACGGCACGGGCATTCCCGAAGCAGCGCGGGACGATGTGTTTGAGCCGTTTACCCGGCTGGATACCAGCCGCGACCGGGGTACCGGCGGCTACGGTCTGGGGCTGGCAATTGTACAGCGCATCAGCCGCTGGCATGGGGGCAAGGCGCGGATAGAGCAGTCCCCTATCGGCGGGGCAAGGTTCCTCATTTGCTGGCCTGAAACCGCCCCGGATTCAGGCACTCCGGGCGGCTCGGAAACGCCTGCCTGACCCCCCTCCAACGACTGCTACCCGCCTGCCTGTCGTCTGGCCAAACCGCGCCCGGTTACAGACGGATACATATCACAACAATCCTCCCACAGACCAATCGGGGCCACCCGACTAGGCTGGTTCCTGTCGATCAGCGTTATCGCCCTGTAGAGGATTTACCCCTGTGCGCCATGTCTTCCGGAACCTGCTGACCCGCAGCCTGCTGCTGACCCTGATGGGGATCGGTGTCGCCACGGCTACGCTGGCCGCTGACCTGACCATTACCGTCAAACAGAAGGGTACCGGCGTGCCACTGCAAGGGGCCACGGTGGTGATTCTGCCGGAGGAGCAGTACCGGGAGACCGGCCCCGCCGGGCAGGTCCGGTTTGAGGGGCTTGCCCGGCCCGCACAGATCAAGGTGCTGGCCACCGGTTACGACACTCAAAATGGCAATGTCAGCCCGGAACAGACCGAGGTCACCGTCTATCTGGAGCCGGTCACCCTGCACGGTACCGGGCTGGAGGTTACCGCCGAGCGGATCATTGAGAAGACCTCCAAAATCAGCCTGTCAGCCCCGGAACTGCTACAGGCGGCCGGTACCGCAGGCGACCCCTTGCAAGCGCTCACCTCCCTGCCCGGCATTGTGGCAGTGGGCGAAGGCACCTCCGATGTCTACATGCGCGGCAGCAACAGCAACGAAAACATCACCTGGGCCAACGGCATACCGATCGGTTACCTGTACCACTTTGGCGGTCTCTACTCGACCATCAACCCGGCCCTGATTGAAGACATCAACATTTTCTTAGGCGGCTTTCCGGTGCAGTACGGTGACGCGCTGGGCGGGGTCATTGACGCCCGCCTGCGCACCCCCCGAAATGACCGACTGCGTGTCCGGGCCGACCTCTCCACCATCGTCAGTTCGGCCATGGTGGAGGGGCCGGTAGGCCGACCGGGAGGAGACAGCTATTTTATCGCCGGGCGGCGCAGCTATCTGGATCTGATTCTGTCTCCCAAGGCGGCCACCAAGCTGTTTGGTGATGACGACGAAACCGACCCGGACAAGGTATTGGTGGTACCGCGTTTTTTCGATTTTCAAACCCTCTATCACCACCCCACCGACGGCGGCTACATCGACACCTCGTTTTTCAGCGCCAGTGACGAAGCCAAGCTGGAGCTGGTCAACGTGGTGTCCGACCCACAACTGGCCGGTGGGCTGCGCGAGCGTCGTCGTTACGCCACCGCCGCCACCACCTGGTTTCAACGGTGGGGTCCCGGCTGGGACAGCCTGTCTTCGGTGGCCTACCTGTACGACCAGAACCAGCAACGGATCGGCCAGGACGATAACGGCAAGCCGTTTTTCGCCAATATTCAGGAGCATTCGCTACAACTCCAGTCGGAGTTGCGCCGGCAGACCGATGGGGGCACCCACCTGACCTTCGGCTGGGCCGGGGGGGCGTCTTACTTGCCGGTCAATGTCTACGCCCCGCGCAGCTTTGACGAGAACGACCCCAATTTTGACTTCACCACCCAGAAAAAATTCCGCTTGAAAAAAGGGCTCAAGGCGGGAGAGCTGTCGCCCTATATGAAAATCCGCAGCCGCTGGGGCCAACGGCTGACTACCCAGATCGGTCTGCGCCACACCAACCTCAAGGTGTCTGGCGGTTTCGCCACCCACACCCTGTCACCCCGTGCATCGGTGGAGTATCAACTTGCCAGCCAGACCTTGCTCAGTGCCAGTTGGGGACGTTTTGTGCAGATTCCCGAAGGTGAACAAATCGTCAGGGCATTTGGCAACCCGTCCCTGCTGGTGACCCGCTCAATCCACCGGATTGTGGGGCTGGAGCACCATTTCAGCCCCCGCTATATGGTCAAGATCGAGGGCTACCACAAGGACATGGACCATCTGGTGATTGCGCTGGATGAAAACCTGCCACCCGATAATTTTGCCAACCGGGGCAAAGGCACCGCCTACGGTTTTGACCTGTTTGTAAAACGCACCCCGGAGGCGGGCAAAATCGGCTGGATGTCACTCTCCTGGGCCAAATCCCGCCGTACCAACCAGATCACCGGGGTCGCCCGTGATTTTTCCGGCGACCAGCCGCTCACCCTGACGCTGGTGTGGGGCCAGCCCTTCGCAGGTGACTGGCGTCGCTGGGACTGGAGCATCAAAGCCCAGGTCCACTCCGGCACCCCTTACACCCAGGTTACCGGTCGGCACCGGGAGGTGGCCACCGACCCCAACAGCCGCTGGATTCCCGAGTACGGGCGCCACAACGGCAAGCGCCTGCCCACCTATTACAAAGTAGACCTGCGCATTGGTCGCACGGTGCTGTTCAACGAACGTCGCCTCAAATTTTATGTGGACATTCAGAACGTCACCTCCGCCAGCAACATCGTCGAGTACGACTACGGCAACCAGTACCAGAATATCGACAACCCGGCTGAAGTCACCGGGATCGGGTTCTTCCCGTTTATCGGCGTGGAGATGGAATTTTAAGGCATGAACATGGTGTACGAATTCAGTGTGATGATGGCCCAGGGCGGGCCGATCATGTGGGTGATCTTCGGTGTGGCCTGCATTGCGCTGGGGCTGCTGGTGTGGGAGGCCCTTAAACTGCGCACCCCCCTCAGGCACGCCCGCGAGGACTATCGACGGCTGCACCAGTCCAACAGTGGCGGTCTGCCCGATGACAGCAGCACCAGCCCACTGGCGGGACTACTGGCCGGAGTCCGCTGGCAGCAGGTACAGACCAGCGACGACCTTGCCCGTGAGTTGCACCTGAACCTGACCGCCGCCGTACCCCGGCTGGAGGGCAGTCTGCCGACCATTGCCATCCTCGGTTCGCTACTGCCCATGCTGGGGTTGCTGGGCACGGTCACCGGCATGATCAACGTGTTTGAGGTCATCGCACTCCACGGCAGCGGCCAGCCGGACCTGATGGCTGACGGCATCTCCCAGGCCCTCTTGACCACTGCCAGCGGGCTGGTGGTCGCCATTCCGGTGATCTTTTTACACCACCTGCTGACCCGCCGTTTACAGGCCCTGCTGGGGGTGACCCACCAGTCCATTCCATTGCTATTGGCGCGCCCGGTCGCCCCCACCGACACCGGCCACTGACATGGCAGACGGCACTGACAACGACCGTTTTTCCTCACCTCCCCAACTCACCTTTGAGCGGCCGGAGATCGGTATGGCGGCGCTGGTGGACGTGGTATTTTTGCTGCTGATCTTTTTCATGGTCACCACCGTATTTCCTGAAAACGACGGCCTCGCCATTGAAAAGCCGACTTCAGAGAACGCCGCCCCCCTGCCGCGTGAGCCGGTCATTGTGCTGCTGGACAAGGACGGCAACACCCACATGGATGGTCACCCGGTCACCGGCGATGACATCACCCGGCTGCTACAGGCACTGCCGCCCGGACCGGTGACAATCCATGCGGATCGCAGGGCCACTACCGAGGCGCTGGTTGGGGTGATCGATGCGGCCAAATCCGGCGGTGCGACCCCCATCGGCATCGCCACCGATACCCCATAAACATGCCCTCCGTACACCTGTCTCCAGCGCTGCTCCGCGACCGGGCGCTTGCGGCCCTGACCGGGATGGTGGCCAGCCTGTTGCTGCTGGCGGTGATCGGCTGGCTGTCGGGCAACCGCACCGTGCCACTGCCCACTCCCGTGATGGTGGTGGAGTTGAGCAGTTGGCCCGCCCCGGCACCCACACC
>JALWRU010000305.1 GCA_026994095.1 Nitrospira sp.
CCCCCAGAGTGGTGGCCAGAAAGGTGGTGAGCAGCACCGCAGGCCAGCCCAGAAATGCGCCGATCATGGCGATGTATTTGCGGTCGCCACCGCCCATGCCGCCGCGACTGATAATGGTGATGGCATAAAACAGCCCGTAGCCCAGCGCCGCGCCAATCAGGGCCGATAAAAACGGCGTGGGTAACAGGGTGGCCGAGGCCAGCAGCCCCAGTACGATTCCCGGCAAGGTAATGCGGTCCGGCAGGATCTGATGGTGCAGGTCGATCACCGTAGCCGCCAGCAGCGCCGCCACCAGGGGCAGGTAGACCGCCACCTCCACCACCGGGCCGAAGTGCCATGCGATGCCGCCAAACAGCAGTCCGGTAGTGGCCTCCACCAGCGGGTACTCGGCAGAGATCAACGCATTGCAGTCGTGACATCGACCGCGCAGCCAGAGCCAGCCCAGCACCGGCACGTTGTGGTACCAGCGCACCGCATGGCCACACTCCGGGCAGTGAGACGCGGGAAATACCACCGACTCGCTGCGCGGAAGACGGTAGATCACCACATTCAAAAAACTGCCCACCAGCAGGCCCAACACGGCACATACGGCGGAGAATATCGGCGACAGTTCCTGCAAACCAGTCATTTTGTGATGGTGAACCTTTATAAATCGGCAGCTTACGTCATTCGCTGGATTGACGACCGAGATCGGTGAACCTATACTGCAACCGCCTTCCCATCGGTGAGAAGGGGGCCGAACTAAAGCCCGCCTGAGCGTCCTACGCACTGTATGCCATGCGACCTGACAAACCCAACCCCGTACCTGCTTACCCTATGACTGCCACGGTGTCCACATGACAGATCGACGTATCACGGTGGTGGGTGCCGGTAGCTGGGGTACCGCGCTGGCCGACCTGCTGGCAAGAAACGGCCATCAGGTGCGGCTGTGGACCCTGCATCAGCAGGTGGCAGACGGCATTGCTGCCACCGGCAAGAACCCTCATTACCTGACCGGAACCCCCCTGTCAGAGCGGCTCACCGCCACCACCGACCTGCACGAGGCGGTCTCCTTCGCCCGCGACATGCTGCTGTGGGTGGTGCCGTCCCACGCCACCCGCGAGGTATTGCAACGGGCGGCCCCGGCGCTGGGCGATTCGGTGCCGGTGGTGAGCGCCACCAAAGGTATCGAGGTAGACACCCTCTGTTTGATGACCGATATTCTGGCCGAACTATTGGGCGGTGACAGCGCCCGCGACCGTCTGGCAGTATTGTCTGGCCCCAGCTTTGCGCAGGAGGTGGCCGACCAGATGCCCACGGCAGTGGTGGCCTCTGCCAGCAACCCGGCTATGTCGCAGGTGGTGCAGACGCTGTTCGCCAACAGCCATTTTCGGGTCTATGACAATCAGGACCCGATCGGCACTCAGATCGGCGGGGCCTTGAAAAACGTGGTGGCGCTGGCCGCCGGGGCCTGTCAGGGCCTGCAACTGGGCCACAATACCCAGGCCGTCTTAATTACCCGTGGGCTGGCGGAGATCACCCGGCTGGGGCTGGCCATGGGAGCCAATCCAGCCACTTTTGCCGGTCTGTCGGGCATGGGCGACCTGGTGCTGACCTGCACGGGTGGGCTGTCACGCAACCGGCAGGTGGGCATTGCGCTGGGACAGGGGCAGACGCTGGAGGATATTCTGGACGCCATGAACATGGTCGCAGAGGGGGTCAAGACCACCGCAGCGGCCTATCAATTGGCCAATAAACACGGCATTGAGATGCCGCTGGTGACACAGATTCACCACACCCTGTTTGACGGCTTGCCACCCCAGCAGGCCTTGAAAAACCTCATGGGTCGCCCCCAGCGGGCCGAGTCCGACCCCACCGGGTCGTAGCGGTTCAAACTACCCTTCAGGGTCGTCCTGCAGTTGGGCCTGCAAACGCGCCAGCGTCGGTGTCGCCACCCCCAGGCGCTGCCCCTCTCGCACCAGATGGCCGTAAAAGGCGTCGGACTCCAGCGGTCGGCCCGCCTCCCGGTCCTGCAACATAGAGGTCTTGAAGTCGTTCAGACCCTCGGTCTGTGCAAAAGTCCGCTCGACAATCTCCGGCCCCAGGTCGTGCCCTTCCGCCGATGCCACTGCCGCCGCCTCGGCCATCAACGAGCGAATCAAGACGGTCTGTTCAGGTGACGCCAGCAACTCCCCCACGGTGGCCCCGGCCAGCGCTGACGGGCCGTTAAAGCCCACATTCCAGAGCAACTTCTTCCACATATCCCGACGAATAGTGGGGCTGGTTTTGACCTTGATGTTGCAGGATGAGAGAAACCGGGCCACCGCCTCGGCATGCGCGTCCACCCCGGTCGGGTCAGTGCCCAGCCGGATCAACCCGGCAGCGGTGTGGTCAATCACCCCCGGCGCACCTACCCGTGCGCCGATAAAGACACAGGCCGCCACCAGTCGCGGCTGGTTGAGTTGCCGGGCAAGGACCTGTAGATGCCCCAGACCGTTTTGCAACGGCAGCACCGGGCAGCCCGCAGGCAACCACCCGGCCAACTGTGCTGCGGCCTGCCCGGTCTGATGGGCCTTGACGCACAGCAGCACCAGCTCTGGCGGCGGTGCGTCCTGCAACTGCGCCACCGCCTGTACCGGACCTTGAAAATCGCCGTCCACACTGTGCAGGGTGATGCCGTGCATCTGCAGGGCAGTCAGGTGTGCCCCCCGTGCCAGCAGCGTCACATCGGCCCCGGACTGGGCCAGCCGTCCGCCAAAATAGCCACCCACCGCTCCCGCTCCGTAAACCAGCACCCGCATAGGATCACCCTCTTCCGCAATGTTTCCGCAGGCCCATCGGCCTTGCACCCCATAGGCACTCACTTGTATAGTAGCGGACCACGTTTTTTTGATGGCGCGCCCCATCCGATGCAGGACAGCGCGCACTTGTTTTAGAATTTTTGCCCTAGGAGGCTGACATGGGCCTGATGGACCTGCCGCCCGGAAACGACGATCTGTCGCAACTCAACGCCATTATCGAGATCTGCGAAGGCTCCAACAACAAATACGAGTACGACAAAGAGTACGGGATTATGAAGTTGGACCGGGTGCTGTTCTCTGCGGTGCATTACCCCACCGAGTACGGCTTTCTGCCCGGCACCCTCGGCTGTGACGGCGATCCGCTGGACATCATGGTGCTGACCACCAACTCCACCTTCCCCGGCTGTGTCATCGAAGCCCGCCCGGTGGGCCTTATGTTCATGGTCGATCAGGGTGAAGAGGACGAAAAAATCCTGGCAGTGCCGACCGAAGATCCGCGTTTTGCCGATATCACCGACATCAGCCAGATCAACCCTCACAAGCTCAAGGAGATTGAGCACTTCTTCAAGGTCTACAAAGACCTGGAGAACAAAGAGGTCAAAACCATGGGCTGGGGCGGCGTAGATGATGCCAAACGTATCATTCGTGAGTCCATCGACCGTTACAAGGGGTAACACCCTGCAACAACTCGTGAGTTGCAGGCTGACCGGAAGCGCCTGCATGGCACTCCCGGCAGCCGCACACCGGCCAAGGGAGACGTGCCACCATGCGTAGTGATGAAATCAAAGGCGGTTTTGAGCGGGCCCCGCACCGCTCCCTGTTGAAGGCCTGTGGCCTCACCGATGAGGATATGGGCAAGCCGTTTATCGGCGTCTGCAACTCCTACATCGACATCATCCCCGGACACGTGCATTTGCAGGAGTTCGGGCGCATCGTCAAAGAGGAGATCCGCGTCCACGGCGGTGTGCCGTTCGAGTTCAACACCATCGGTGTAGACGACGGTATCGCCATGGGACACGGCGGCATGCGCTACTCGCTGCCGTCCCGCGAAATCATCGCCGATAGCGTCGAAACGGTCATGAACGCCCACCAGTTGGACGCCATGATCTGCATCCCCAACTGCGACAAGATCGTGCCCGGTATGATCATGGGTGCGCTGCGGGTCAACGTGCCGACCATCTTTGTCTCTGGTGGGGCGATGGAAGCGGGCCATCTGGACGACGGTACGCCGGTGGACCTGGCCTCCGCCTTTGAGGCCGTCGGCCAATTCAAGGCAGGCAAGATCGACGAGGCCCGCCTCAAGGAGATCGAAGACAAGGCCTGCCCCACCTGCGGCTCCTGCTCCGGCATGTTCACCGCCAACTCCATGAACTGCCTGATGGAGGCCATGGGGCTGGCGCTACCGGGCAACGGCACCTTGCTGGCCACCTCCAGCGAGCGTCGTGAACTGGTGCGTACCGCCGCCCGCCGGGTGGTAGAGTTGGCCACTGCCGGTGGCCCCACGATCCGCGATCTGGTGGACCGGCGCGCCATCGACAACGCCTTTATTTTAGACATGGCCATGGGCGGCTCCACCAACACGGTGTTGCATACCCTGGCCATCGCCCATGAAGCGGAGGTGGAGTATCCGCTCGCCCGCATCAACGAGTTGTCCGATCAGGTGGCCCATCTGTGCAAGGTCTCCCCGGCCCTGTCGACGGTCCACATTGAAGACGTGGGCCGGGCCGGTGGGGTGCCCGCCATCATGCTGGAGGTCACCAAGCGTAACCCGGACGTGCTGCACACCGAGTGCCCCACGGTCA
>JALWRU010000306.1 GCA_026994095.1 Nitrospira sp.
CAGGGCCGTGCTAAAAGTTTGGACTTAACAGGTCAGGTTGCGTAACTGACGGATACCAAAGGTGGGGCACCACCAGGGAGCGCAACTGTTGAATATGCCGACCGTCTGGGCACCCGCACGATGCAACACCTGTGGTTGCGCGACTGTGGGACTTACCCCGGAAGGCCCATGCAGCGCACCTACCGTTCTACCCTTGGCCCGAACCCGCCAGAGCTCTCACAGGTAGAGCCGGAACCGAAGCGGGCCGCCAAACTGACCCGTCTCATTCAAAAACACATCCACGAACCCATCCGTCTGCACGGTTGTGCCCCCGGCGCGGTCGATCTCATGGGCCTGCTGCGCTCGGTGCACGACCTGTACGGCTGCCTTACCCGACCGATGGTGGAGTATCTATCGGGGGTGTGCGCGTTATATACCGGCGACGTGTACGCCACCGCGTCGTTCTACTCCGACATTTTTTTGGACCCCAAGGGGGAGCACCACCTGAAGGTCTGCACCGGCACCACCTGCCATGTGAAGGGCGCCAGCCAACTGGTCAAGGCCTGTCGCAAGGCCCTGGGAGTCGCCCCCGGCGAAACCGATGAAGATGGCCGTTATACCTTCTTTACCGTGGCCTGTGTGGGGGCCTGTTCACTGGCCCCGCTGATGATGGTCGATACCGATTTGCATGGCAATCTGGCCGCCGCCGATGTGGCCGCTTTGCTGGATGCTGAGCGAGAGGCCCCCACACCGTGAGCCGTCTGCCACCGAGCAAACCCAAGCACGACAACTACCCCCGGATTCTGGTGGGCACCGGCAGTTGCGGGCAGGCTGCGGGGGCCGAAGACGTGTTTGTCGCCGTCAAACAGTTTGTCCGGGACGGTGCCCACGATATCCACCTGATCCGCACCGGCTGCATGGGCATGTGCCACGAAGAGCCGATTTTAGAGGTCCACGTACCGGGTCGCGCACCGTTGGTTTATGGAGGAGTGCAGCCCGATCAGGTCGCCGCCCTGTTGCGGCCCCACTTTTTTAGCAGTGAAGAGATCGCACCGGATCGGGCATTGGGACAACGTCCTGCGGATCACGAGTCCACCTCCCACGAAAATATTGCGGCGCTGCAAGCGTTGCCCTATCTGGCGGGTCAGCAACACCAGTTGATGCGTCGCTGTGGTCGTATTGACCCCCACTCGCTGGTGGATTACGAAGCCAGTGGTGGTTATGAGGCCATCCGCCACGCCTTGACCCTCACCCCGGAGCAGGTGCGTGAGCGGGTGCGGGCAGCGGCTATTTCCGGCCGTGGCGGCGGCGGAGTCTTGACCGCCAACAAGTGGGCGCTGGCAGCCAGCCAACCGGATACCACCCGCTACATGATCGCCAATGGAGACGAGGGCGATCCGGGGGCGTTCTCTGACCGCACCCTCATGGAAAGCGACCCCCACGCGGTCATCGAAGGGCTCATGATTGCTGCCTACGCGGTGGGTGCCGAGCAGGCCTACATCTATACCCGCGGCGCCTACGCCACCGCCCTGCACCGGCTTGATATTGCCATCGCTTTCTGCCGCAAACGCGGCTATCTGGGTGAGGGGATATTCGACAGCGACTTCAATCTGGACATACAGATTCGCAAAGGCTCCGGGGCCTATATCTGTGGTGAAGAGACGGCCCTTATCTCTACATTAGAGGGCCACGGCCCCATGCCCACCGACAAACCACCACTGCCAGCAGTGCGGGGCTATCTGGGCCACCCGACGGTGGTGAACAACGTGGAAACACTGGCGGTGATCAGCCACCTGCTGTCCCCCAATCTGCCAGAAGATGTCACTCCCGGTACCACCAAGCTGCTGTCCCTGTCCGGTGCGGTGGCTCGTCCCGGAGTGGTGGAGGTGCCGTTTGGTACCACCCTGCGGCAGGTCATCTTTGATCTGGGCGGCGGGGTGGAGGAAGGGAGAGGTTTCAAGGGAGTGTTGGTCGGTGGACCGGACGGTGGTTTTTTGCCGGAATCCCTGCTGGATACCCCCATCTCTTTTGAGGGGCTGATCAAGGTCGGCTCCATGCTCGGCTCCGGCGCGCTGGTGGTGGTGGATGATCGCACCTGCATGGTCGGTATGGCCCACTACTTTGAACAGTTTGAGGCCGATGCCTCCTGCGGCAAATGTACCCCCTGCCGGGTCGGCACCGTACGGCTGGTGGAACGGCTGGAGCGTATCCAAAAAGGCGAAGCCAGCGAAGACGAACTGGATACGTTGACGCGGCTCTGCACCGTCGTCAGTGAAGGCTCCATGTGCGGGCTGGGCCGCTCGGCCCCCAACCCGGTCACCAGCGCCCTGAAGCATTTTCGTGACGATTTTACCGCCCACCTGGCGGGCCACTGCCCTACTGGCTCCTGCGACCTGGAGGATCAATCATGAGTCCTGTTGCCACCGACACCGTTCGGGTGACCATCGACCAGCAGACTATTGAGGTCGCCGCCGGTACCACCGTGCTGGAGGCCGCCCGCACTGCCGGGGTCCATATCCCCACCCTCTGTTACGACCCCAATACCACCCCCTTTGGCGGCTGTCGCACCTGTCTGGTACGGGTGGCGGGCAACCCGCGCCCGGTGGCCTCCTGTACCCTGCCCTGCGACGACGGCATGGAGATCCATACGGACGATCCGCAGGTCAATGAACTGGTGCGCGACGTGGTGGAATTACAGCTCTCCGACCACCCGGACAACTGCACCGCCTGCGCCGAGTCCGGTCACACCGAGTTGCACGATCTGGCCGATTCGCTGGGGCTGGGGAACGTAAACGGCAACAACCGCTTTGCCGGAACCAAGCGGGACCAGCCTACCGAAGAGACCAACCCGTTTATCATCCGCGATTTTGCCGGGTGCATCGCCTGTGGCAAGTGCATCCGGGTGTGCGACGAGGCCCGTGGTCAGGTGGCCATCCACTGGCAGGGTCACGGTTTTGACCTGAAGGTCGCCTCGCCCTTTGACGATGTGCTGGACTGCGAGTTTTGCGGTCACTGCGTAGACGTCTGCCCCACCGGGGCCCTGCGCGAAAAAATGTCGGAAGGGCTGCCCGCGCCGGACCGCACGGTGGAGACCATCTGCGGCTACTGCGGGGTCGGCTGTGGCATCACCGTGCATCTGCACGAGCAGGAGGTGATTCGTATCACCGGGGCCCACGACAACCCCAGCAATACTGCCGGTGCCCTGTGTGTGAAGGGTAAATTCGGCTACGACTTTGTGAACCACCCGGACCGGCTGGGCAGCACTCCTGAGTCCGGTGACCGCATCGTTGGCCCGCTGGTACGCAAGGATGGCCAGTTGGTACCGGTCAGTTGGGATGAGGCGTTGGATGAGGTGGCACGGGGGCTGCTGGCCGCCCGCGATACCCACGGTCCCCGCTCGGTGGCCGGGTTCCCGTCAGCCAAATGTACCAACGAAGAGAACTACCTGCTGCAAAAGCTGCTGCGGGCGGGGCTGGGTACCAACAATGTGGACCACTGCACTCGCCTGTGCCACGCCTCCTCCACCAAGGGCCTGCAGATGGCCTTTGGTACCGGTGCCATGACCAACGCCACCGACGACTTTGAATATGCCGACGTCATCTTCGCCTGCGGCACCAACACCATCGAGAATCATCCGGTGGCAGCCCTGAAGATGAAACAGGCGGTCCACAAGGGGGCCAAGCTGATCGTGGCCGACCCACGCCGCATCGAGATGGTCGAGTGGGCCGACATCTGGCTGGATCTGCAGCCGGGCACCAACTCGGCCCTGTTGCTGGGCATGCTGCATGTGATTCTGGCAGAAGGGTTGACCGATGACGCCTTTATCGCCGCCCGTACCGAAGGTTTTGATGCGGCCCGTGAAGCGGCCCTGAAATACCCGCCGGAGCTGGCCCAGACCATTACCGGGGTGGACGCCAACAAGATCGTCGATGCCGCCCGACTGTACGGCAAGGCCGATCGCGGTGCCATCTACAACGGCATGGGCATCACCCAGCACATCGCCGGTACCGACAACATGCTGTGTCTCACCAATCTGGCCCTGGCCACCGGCAACGTGGGCCGCGCAGGCACTGGTGTGAATCCCCTCAGGGGCCAAAACAACGTGCAGGGCTCCTGCGATATGGCCGGGGTACCGGCGGAGTTACCGGGCTACCAGAAGCTTACCGACCCGGCTGTGCGCGACAAGTTTGCTACCGCCTGGGATGCGGAGATCCCCGACTGGGTCGGCAAAACCCTGATGGAGATCACCGACGGGGCGCTTACCGGCGATATTCGCGCCCTGTATGTACTGGGGGAGAACCCGGTGCTGTCCGACCCGGATGTGAACAAGACCATCCGTGGCCTCAAGAATCTGGACATGCTGGTGGTGCAGGACATCTTTATGACCGAGACTGCCGAACTGGCCCACGTGGTACTGCCGGGGGTCACCTTTTTAGAGAAAGAGGGCACGTTTACCAACACCGACCGGCGGGTACAGCGGGTACGGGCGGCCATCGACCCGTTACCGGGGGCGCGCACCGATCTGGAGATCATTCAGGCGGTCTCCAACCGGGTTGGCCTGCCCATGGACTATGCCAACGCCGAGGCGGTGT
>JALWRU010000307.1 GCA_026994095.1 Nitrospira sp.
ACCAGCAGATTGATTGCCTTATCGTGCAGGCTCATACTTTACCTCCTTTAGCAAGTGCCATCAGTTTCCACTCAGGATGCGCCTTCACCTCAGCCTCTGCGGCCTCGATGATGTACTTGTCCCGCTCATGTATCCTGTTCAGTCCGTGTTCTATGTCGATTGTCTCCCCCCATGTAGTCATATAGTCCGTCTCTACGCTCGTAACGCGAGCATGTAGCCAATCCATGAACCACTCCTCTTCAGCGATGTAGAGCACGACAGCCGCGTACGTGTCCCCGTCAAACAGCTGGTCTGCCGCTTCTGTCAGCAGAGTTTGCAACCCATCCCTATGATGGTTCTCCGGCACCAGTATGCGCACATCGCCGAGCGTCGTAGCGAGCGCGTTTACCGGCTCGTCGTCGAAGAACCGTTTGATGGACCATGACGTCGTTGTGGGGCAGTCGTCCCACTTGTCTATGTCACCGTACACTACGGTGCCGTCGTCATATACCCGCAGAGTCAAGCCCTGCATGAAACAGTGCATGGCATCCATCAACTGCTCCAGCGCCGGACCCGCCCGCTGGATTAACCGCAGGTGGTCTCGGTTGTACAGGAATGTCTGCGTATCGATGACACTATACTCTCCGTTGGCCGTGTAGTCCGGCGTCACGAACACCACGTCCGTCACCGGCAGGTCTCGGGTGTCCTCGACCTCTGTCAGCTCCAGCAGCGCTCGCCGTGAGTCTGCCATGTAGTCGTTCATGTCTCACCTCCTATCAGTGGTTACAGTCAATCACCGTGCCGAACGGCGGCACGAAGTCTTTGTCCCCGCCCAGCCACAGGGTGGCGGGCGGATTGTCCGGGAACCGCTCAGGTGTCATGTCACTGAGCATGTCACTGAGCACGATGACCAGCGACGGGCGGTTGAGCGACCCCAGCGTAGGGTGCATAGGCGGACGGGTCCGCAGGGTGTCCAGCAGCTCGCTGTAAGCAGCGGGTATGTCCGTGCCACCATCGACACGGTCCACCGGAGCGACGGGCGTATGCCTGTCGTATGTCTCCAGCCGTTGCAAACCGGTGGTGAAGTGTCCCACCATGAGCACGTCTATCTCTTGACGCATACCCTCGATCTCCGACCAGAACTCGGCCAGCAGGCTGTCGTCCACTGACCCGGAGCTGTCCAGCAGCACGGCTACCAGCGGCACGCTCGGCTGCGACTGGAGCGTAGGCGCGATACACCCCGTGGCATCGTAGGTGGGGATATGCACCCGGCTGTATGACCAGTCAGGGTCACCCGCCACCTCGTGCACCTGCTGGCGCAGGATAGTACGCCAGTCCTGCTTAGGCGTCGTCAGGCGCTCCATGAACTCGCGCGCCCACCCGGGCAGGGTGTCCCACCCGGCATCTGCGCTTCGAGCGGACCGCGCCTGCGCCTCAGCGGCAGCGGCCACCATCCGCCCGGCCTGCGCCTGTGCCTCAGCCACAGCCTCCTGCATCTCCGCAGGGCTCGGCGTCGATGGGCCGTCTCCGTCGCTATCGCCGGAGAACTCAGCCGGCACCAGCAGATCGCCCAGCAGACAAGGGGCGGCGTCATCGTCCTGCATCGCCTCCAGCCACAAGTCGGCGAGCTCCTCCGTCACCCATTCATCTGGCGAGTGAGCCGTGACATATTCCCGCACGGGGGCGGGCAGGTGCCGTGACCGCAGGGTCACGCCGTCAGGCGGCAGGGTGAACCCGTCGTTGACGAGCAGGGTGTTAATGATGAGGTCAGCCGCCGCGTTGAACGCGTCGTGCACCTGCGCTCGCAGGTGAGGGTCATCGCCCGCCATGCGGGTCTCCCACGCCAACCCACGGTGGGCGTCCACGCGGGCGATATGCATCACCTCATGCGCCAGCAGGGCGGCCAGCTGGTCGTCGTCCAACCTCTCGGCAAACGCAGGGGACACCCACACCGTGCGACCGTCGGTCGCTGCCGTCGGGATGTCGTCCCCCGCGGGGACAACCTGCGTCTGGGCGCACAGCGCCGCGTAGAACGGTCTCCGACCCAGCAAGGTGAGCATGGCGTCCTCTAGACGTTGGGCGAACGTGGTGCTTGTGCTCATCTCAGCACCTCCTGCAGCTTGTACACCCGCAGGGCCTCGCCCACGGGGCGGCCTTCGTCATCTGAGCGGTACACGCTCAGCCACAAGGTGTCGTTCGGGCCGTAGGCGTGCAGGTTGAACACGTAGGCCCCCTCCGCCCCCTCTGGCGACAGCCACTCGTCAAGATTGGCCACCACGTAGCCCAGTGAGATAGTCTTGGTGGTCTTGTCCATGGCTTCTCCTCCTATGAGTTATCACAGCGCCTTACTCAGGCGCTCCATGTGCTCCGACGCCCACTCCTGCAGGGCAGGGGTCTTGATCAGCGCCATGCGCACCTCACGGGGTGCGTTCATGGCCTGCCTGTATGCCCACAGCTGCATGTCCAGCGACAGGCGGTCGCTGGCGTAGGCCCACACGTGTCCCACAGCCTCGGTGTCCTCGGCGAACCGCTGCAGCCAACTCGCCACCGCACCGGCAAGGGCGTAGCGGAACCCCGGGTCGTCCTGCAGGGACGGGTCAATGGGCGGGTTGGCCCCGCGAGCGACCGCGTTAGCGTCTGGCAGGCGTGCCGCCAGCTGGTGGAACCCCGCAAGGAGCGGAGCCGTCTCAGGCCCCACGCTGGCATGGGCCAACATCTGCAGGGTCTCAGAGGGCATCTCCGGCGTCGGGCCGGACGCCAAGAAAGCCTCCCAGCTTCGCGGTGTCGCGAAACACACATGGTCGGGGTCCCTCGGTGGCTCCTGCAGGAAATGCTCCGGACGGTAGTCCAGAAATGCCGCCAACATGGGGGCGTAGGGGTATCCCTGCGCCTGCCAGTAAGCCGTGGCGCTCTGCATGTCCGGCTCCGCAGTGAAGTGCATGAACCGGTTAGCCAACGGCTTGGCCATAGGGCTAGTATTCGCCCCGTCAGTCGCCCGGTTGCCCAGCGCCAGCAGGCGCACGTTGTCGGGTAGGGGGCGATCCGCCACCTCACGCTCCAGCACGATATGCTGGAGAATGGCCTGAATGGCCGGTGATGCGTTGGGCAGCTCGTCGAGCACGACGAGCACGGGGGCGGTAGGGCTGGCCTGCGCGGTGTCGATGACACGCTTAATGAACCCGTTGATATAACGGGTCGTGGTGTGGGTCTGGTGGTCTGGCACCGGCAGGCCGTTGATAGCCACCGGGTCATGGTGGCTCGGTACGAAGACGTAGGGGCTGGACGGCTCGGCGTCCAGCAGGGCGGCCAGCTGACCCGCAAGGGCACGGGTCTTGCCCGTGCCCGGAGCACCCCACACCATGATGGGTTGGTGGGGGTTGAACGCCCAGATTTGGGCGATGGTGTCAGCCAGCTGGCTGATGGGCAGGGTAGGGGTAGTTGTAGTGCTCATAGTTCCTCTCCAGTTATTGGTCGGTCTTAAGGTAAGGTGCAACCGTGTGGTGCACCTCCGCTACAGCCCTGCGCAGCAGGGCATGGGTTAGCGGGTCAGGACTTGGAGCATGCGCTCCGCGTCCTTGTCCCAGTCGCCCTCATTTGCCAAGAGGGCAACAAGTGCGGCGCTGTCTGTGAGGGTGAGACCGCCGCGTGCCTCAATCGCGTTAGGGGCCACGGCGTAGAGGCCCCCTGATAGCAGGTAAACCTCCACTTCGGGGTCGTTGAAATCGTAAACAGCGCTCGCTGTGAGCGCAGGGGTGAAGGTCACCCCGTGTTGGCCGCAGTGGGCATTTCTACTCGTAGATTACGACCAACACGGTGTGATCTTAACAGACTGTAGGGAATTTGTAAACAACTCGCTGTCGTTTACATTTCCGTGTAAACGCCGTGAACCGCGGGGCAATAGGCTTTCCGGGGGGTGAGCAGGGCAAATTTACAAATTTACATTTAAATTTCGCGCTCACCCGAAATCGCAATCACCCACCCACCGGTGGGTGGGTGGGGGCCGAAAATGGCGGCCTGTATGTATGTAAATGTAAATATTTAAATATACATATACATAGGGCCGCCAGCCCTTGCGCCCTGCGGTTTTTCGCGGCCTTTCTCGTTTACAAAAAATGTAAACGAGATGTAAACGAGAATTTCAACATCTCGCCCACCTGCCGGAAAACCAGAGGGCACGCGGCTTCCAGCGCTTACACGGCCTGCGCCCCGAAATTTATAAATCGTCTGATCGTAATCTACGAGTAGAACCATTATGACCTTGATCTACTCGTTTTAGTCTAATCCTATCAAGCGCTAAGTTATTGACGCCCTTACGAACACAAAGCGAAACCCTTGTGTCCCGCGGTTTCTGAGAACCGCAAAAAGGGCGCGCTTGATAGGTCAGACCTATCAGACGTCGGGGCGCAGTCCCCGTCTTAATTTTGAAAGAGCTTGAGCACCCACAAAAAGGGCGCTCATTGAGTTTCCTTATACGCCCATAGACTGGACGCATAAGGAAACGCCCCGCCTTGCGGCGGGGCCGGTGTTCAGGCCGATTTCTTCACTTTTGATGCCGGTTCGACCTTGCCGGCTTTCATGATTTCTTCCAGTG
>JALWRU010000308.1 GCA_026994095.1 Nitrospira sp.
AGTCGCGGCAAGATGATCTCCCTTGCCACGGAGACCGAGCGCACCCTGTTTTTTGATTTTTTGCCCTTGTCGTTGGGTTCCATCCGTGGTTTCAAGGTGCGTTTTCACCTGTACACGGTACCCGGACAGGTGTTCTACGACGCCAGCCGCAAGCTGATCTTGCGTGGCGCCGACGGGGTGGTGTTCGTGGCCGACTCCCAGGTCGACCGGCTGGAGGCCAATGTGGAGAGCCTGGAGAACCTTCGGGTCAACCTGGGCGAGCACGGCTTTGATCTGGACAAGATGCCGCTGACCCTGCAACACAACAAACGCGACCTGCCTGATGTGGTGCCAGTGGAGGAACTCAACGGGCTGCTCAACACACGCGGAGTGCCGTTCTTCGAAGCGAGCGCGGTGCAGGGAACAGGGGTATTTGATACCCTCAAGGACATCGCCAAGCAGGTCATCATGGAGCTCAAAAACAAGCGTTGAGCTGCCCCGGGGCCAGCGCCCCTCCACTGTCCCATCGATATCACTGATGTGGCTGTTAGATGGCGCATTTCCACTATTTTCTGATACCATAGCCGGGTGACTGCGGTGCCCTGATGGCACTACTTTGGCCCTCCGCGACTGTGGCGGCAGGCCGCCGCTGGTAGCCAGTGGCGGTGGTGTTCGTCCAACCCCCCTCCTGAGGACACATGATCTCTGATACCCAAAAGGTTTTTGAGTGTGCTGAAACCCTGTACCAGCGCGGTGAATTTGGCGCCTGTCGACCGCTGTTCGAGCGTATTGTCAAACAGCACCCGGATGGTTACCCGGATGTATACAACCGGCTGGGGGTCATCCATCACGCCCGGGGCCGTATGAAAGAGGCGGTGGCCTGTTTTGAGAAGGCGGTGGGCAACAACCCCCATTACACCGAAGCCTCCCTCAATCTGGTGGTGGCATACAACGATCTGGGTCGGTTTGAAGAGGCCGAAGAGGTCTTCCATTCGGCCTCTGACAATCTGGGTGAGGGTGAACAGGCCGTGGCCAAGGCGGCGCTGGCCAACCGGCATGTGGCCTTGGGGGACGACTACCTGAAGGCCGATCGTCCCAAAGATGCCTTGCACGAATATCGCCGTGCGCTGACCCTCTGCCCCCTGTATGTGGACGTGATCTGCAAGGTGGGTGAGGTGCTGCGCAAGCTGGAGCGGCTGGACGATGCCCTGCGGGTATTTGCCCGCGCCAAGGAGCTCAACCCGCGTTTTGCCCAGCCCTATGTGCGAGTGGGCCAGATCTACTTCAAAAAAGGGTTTCTGGACATGGCCTTGAACGAATGGGTCGAGGCGCTGGAACTGGACCCGTCCCGTCGTGATGCGGAGGCCTTTTTGGCTACCGTACGCCGCGCCCTGTTGCAGCAGTAGTACCTTTCGCTCATGACCGACGACACATCCCACCGTCCGTTGCTGGATGTGCGCGGGTTGACCACCACCTTTGCCACCTCCGATGGTCCGGTGGCGGCGGTAGACGCCATCGATTTTAGTGTCGATCGGGGACAGGTGCTGGGCATCGTCGGCGAGTCCGGCTGTGGCAAGAGTGTCACCTCCCTGTCGGTACTGGGGTTGGTACCCAACCCGCCGGGACTGGTTGCGAGCGGCCAGGTCTGGTTTGACGGCACCGACCTGACGACCCTCAGTGAGTGCCAGATGCGGGCCTATCGCGGCAATCGCATCTCCATGATTTTTCAGGAACCGATGACGGCGTTAAACCCGGTGTTCACCATCGGTGACCAGATTGGCGAGGGGTTGCGGCTGCATCGGGGGCTGTCAAAAAAAGCGGCCAATCAGGCGGCGGTGGAACTGCTGACCCAGGTGGGTATTCCATCGCCAGAACGGCGTATAAAAGAGTATCCCCATCAACTCTCCGGCGGCATGCGCCAACGGGTGATGATCGCCATGGCCATCGCCTGTGAGCCGGACCTGCTGTTTGCCGACGAGCCGACCACTGCGCTGGATGTCACCATTCAGGCGCAGATTCTGGACCTGCTGGCCGAACTGAAACACCGTACCGGTATGGCGCTGGTGCTGATCTCTCATGATTTAGGGGTGATCGCGCAGGTGGCTGACCGGGTGGCGGTGATGTATGCAGGTCGTATTGTGGAAGAGGCCACCACCCGTGACCTGTTCAAGTCGCCGGCCCACCCCTACACCCGTGGCCTGCTGGCCAGCCTGCCGGGGACCCGGTCCGGGGGCAGGCTGGCGGCCATTCCCGGTCAGGTACCGACCTTGGCAGAGCTGCAACCGGGTTGCAAATTCAAGGATCGCTGCGGCGATGTGATGGCTGCCTGTGACGGGCCAGAGCCAGCTCTGGTGCAGGTGGGAGAGGGGCACAAGGCCCGTTGTTTTCTGCATGAGCCAGTGGCCATATGAGTCTCAACGCGGCCACAGCGACCGCTCCCCTGTTACGGGTAGAGGGTCTGGTCAAACACTTTCCGCTGGGCGGCGGCCTGTTCGGTCGCGGTGGCAAGGTGCTCAAGGCGGTAGACAACGTGTCGTTCTCGATGGGGGCAGGCGAGGTGCTGTCGCTGGTGGGTGAGTCCGGCTGTGGCAAGTCCACCACCGGGCGGTTAATTTTACGGTTGTTGGCTCCCACTGAAGGACAGGTATTTTATAACGACGAAGATGTGTTTGCGGCAAGCCGCGCCCGTATGAAGGCCCTCCGGCAGGAGATGCAGGTGGTGTTTCAGGACCCCTATGCGTCCCTCAACCCGCGCATGCGCATCGGTACGATTTTAGAAGAGCCGCTGGTGGTCCACAATCAGGGCGATCGCCAGTACCGCCGCCAGCGGGTGCAGGAGATGCTCGACAAGGTGGGCTTGAATGAGGCGGTGCTGGACCGTTACCCCCATGAATTTTCCGGCGGCCAGCGTCAGCGCATCAGCATCGCCCGGGCGTTGATGTTGTCGCCCCGGCTGGTGGTCGCCGATGAACCGGTGTCGTCGCTGGATGTATCGATTCAGGCCCAGGTGATTAACCTGATTCAGGAGTTGCGCGAGGCGGAGGGGCTGTCCATCCTGTTTATCGCCCACGACCTCAATATGGTACGCCATATCAGCCACCGGGTAGCGGTGATGTATCTGGGCCGAATTGTAGAGTTGGGCGATGTGCAGTCGGTGTTCGACCACCCGGCCCACCCCTATACCCGCGCCCTGTTGGCGGCGGTGCCGGTGCCCGACCCGGAGGTCAGCCGCGACGTGCCACCCCTCAAGGGGGACCTGCCCAGCCCGGTCGATCTGCCCGCCGGATGCCGCTTCCAGAGTCGTTGCCCTGAGGTGGTGGATGCCTGTCGCCAGCAGGACCCGCTCTTGACACGGGTGGGGCCGGGTCATCAGGCGGCCTGTCTGCTGCTGGAGTAGTATCACGGTGTGCGCCTTTATGTGGCCCGCCCGAAATTGCTACAATAACCGACCGCAGCGCCAGAGCTGACCCTCATCACCCACTATCGCAAGGGAAGCCGTCACCCATGACGCAGGATTCAACACCGGGCGAGACCGCCGATTCGCCCAAAAGTACCGCCGTCGATCAGGTATTTGCCGACGATCAGGAGCCGGTACGGGACTTTCAGTTTAACGCCGAGGTGGCCGCCGCCTTCGACGACATGGTGTCCCGGTCGGTTCCCTACTATGACGAAATCCAGCGTATGGTGGTAGAGCTGGCCACCGATTTTGCGGTACCGGGCAGCAACGTGGTCGATCTGGGCTGCTCCACCGGTACCACCTTGCATGCGCTGGATACAGTGGTCCACCCGGAGGTCCGCTTTGTGGGGGTAGACAACTCCGACGACATGCTGGCACGGGCGCAGGCCAAACACGACGCCTCTGGCAGCGGCCGTAAAGTGCAGTGGGTCAACGCGGATTTTCATAGCGACCTGACCATCGACAACGCCAGCGTGGTGATGATGCTGTTCACCCTGCAATTTATCCGACCGCTCTACCGGGAGCAGCTGTTGCGGCTCATTTATGACGGCATGCGTGACGATGGGGTGCTGCTGCTGGCTGAGAAGATTATCAGCCCGCACACCCTGCTCAACCGGCTGTTTATCAAACATTATTACAATTACAAAAAACGCCAGGGCTACTCCAACGTGGAGATCAGCCGCAAGCGGGAGGCGCTGGAGAACGTGTTGATCCCCTACCGCTACGAAGAGAACGAAGAGCTGCTTCGCAAGGTCGGTTTCAGGCACGTGGAAGAGACCTTCCGTTGGTATAACTTCTGCTGCATGGTGGCGGTCAAATGAGCACTCAACAACCCCACACGGACGCACCGCAGGTGGATGCACCTCAAGTGGACGAGACGCCGACGGTCAGTCGCACGCTGGATACTGCCGGTATCGCCGAGCCTGCCGGGTTGATCGGCTACGGTAATTTTATGTTCCGGTACCGTAATACCCTGTTTCCCGTCGTGATGGTGGCGGTGTTGCTGCTCATGCCGCCGCCGGTAGAGCCGGGCACCGGGCTGGCTGCCAACGTGACCGGGCTGCTGGTTATGCTGGCTGGAATGGTGCTGCGCTGGGTCGTGGTGGGTATGGAGTACATCAAGCGCGGCGG
>JALWRU010000309.1 GCA_026994095.1 Nitrospira sp.
TCTCGCAGGTGAGGGCAGCCCGGAAGCGTAGCAGCGCTACGTTGAGGACTGACCCGATCCGGAGAGGTTGCTCACAAGTCAAAAGCGGACGCCGGTAAAGACTCACGGGGTAGGCGTTCGATTTTGGCTTGTGAGTGTTCTCGCAGGTGAGCGAAATACCGGAGGCGTACTTTTGTACGTCGAGGATTTTCGGGAACCGGAGGGGGCGCTCACGCGCCAAAAGCGGACGCCGGTGAAACAGGCAACGGGCAGTCGATGGATTCGCCTACTGCCCTGACCAACTCCTGCTCCGCTGCGGTGATCTGGCCATCCGCGTGGATACAGGCCACACAGGCCGCCAGTAACCGCCGTTTGTGCAGCGGCTGCAAGCGGTTCAAGCGCGTCAGCGCGGCGGTGGCCGCATCCGGCGAAATCTCCCCCTTGGGCAGCAACGCCACACGGGGCAACTGAAGGTGTTTTAGCCCGGCGGCAAAGTCGCGCGCGGCCTCTTCATCGGTATCTCCGTCGCCGTAGGCGATCAGTGACAGCACCAGTGCGCACTCGGGCTGCATGTGGTGGATGGGGACCGGGCTGGAGCGGTCGCCGTCCTGACCAGGGCGCAGATGGCGGGTGAGTACCTGCACCAGCGACCACTCAAACAGGCTCTGCTGACCATCCATGCGGATCAGTGCCTCGATATTGTTCCAGAACATGATGTGCTGATCCGGGCTGAGCTGACGCAGGGCGGGCAGCGCCAGGTCGATCAGCGGGAGCCGCAAGGCGATCTCTAACGGGGCGTCCTCATCCAGCAATTGTTGGGTGAGCGCCGCCACACCGGTATCCGCATGGGCCTCCAGATGGGCCATTTGGTTGGGGATGGCCGCTTCAGCGCCCGCCTTGATGAGCAGCGCATAGATGACCGCGCGCGCCCCGTAGGGTTCAGCGGTGGCCTCCCGCATGAGCGGTGGCATCTGCTGCAGCAGTTCACGGGCGCGCTGCAAGTGGGCCTCGGTGGGCTGCCCGGCGGCGGTCAACAGGGCAACCCCGTCCAGGGTTTCGCCAGAGGCAGCCCCCTGCCGTGAGGCCCGGCTGGTGCGCACCGCCTGTTGGCTGCTGCTGTGACGCAGGGCGGCCCCGGCGGCCAGCACTGCGCCCATGGCCCGCTCGCCGGACACCTGCTCCGGTTCCGGCGGTGGCGGCGGCGTGGGGGCGCGGTCGTCAAATTGGCCGTCCCAGCGTGGATCGATGCGACGGATACGCTCTTCCAGCGGCGGGTGGGTGGCGGTAAGGCTGCCGAGAAAATTGCTGACCCCGGCACCGAACAGGGCGTGGCTCACTTCGGAGGCGTGGGGGCTGCGCAGACGTGACCCGTATGTAAGGCCACCGATACGGCGCAGCGCGCCACCGATGCCGTCCCGGTTGCGGGTGAACTGAATGGCGGCAGCGTCGGCGGCAAACTCCCGCTGACGACTGATGGCGGCGCGGATGAGGTTGCCCAGCAGGGTGCCGCCGTAGCCCAGCACCATCAACGCCAGCCCGGCCGCCATCTGCGGCCCGCCGGAGGAGCGGCGGGAGTGACGACGATAGCCCATTCCATACCCCATGCCGTAGCTGGTGCCCAGCAGCAAACGCCCGATCAGGCCGATCATGGTAATGCCGTGGATGACCCCCATGAGGTTCAGGTTGAGGGCCATGTCACCGCTGGCAATGTGGGAAAATTCGTGGCCGATCACTCCCTGTAATTGGTCCCGATCCAGCTCCCGCAGGGTGCCGACGGTGATACCGATGACCGCGTTCTGGGGGGTTGTGCCTGCGGCAAAGGCGTTGATGCCGCGCTCGCGCCTGAGCAGATAGACCGGTGGCACCGGCATGCCGGAGGCGATGGCCATTTCGTCCACGATGTTGAGCAAGCGACGCAGATCGGCATCACGGGTATCTCTGGGGACCAGCCGTCCGCCCAGCATCTCGGCGACGATGTGCCCCCCTGCCTTGAGTTGTTGCAGCTTGTAGAGGGTGCCCGCACCGACCACCAAGATCACCAGACCGGAGTTGATCAGCACGTGTTTCAGGCTTGTAGCGGCGATGAGGCCGTCCAGGGTGAGCTGGCGATAGCCGGTGCTGTGGTAGGCGATGGCGGCGCTCACCAGCAGGTTGCTGGAGACAATCAGCGCCAGCACCGCCAGCACAAACAAGGCCACCAGCAAACGGGTTTGGCGCTGGGCGTGTTGCTGGGCTTCAAAGAAATTCATGGGTAGTCAGGCGGTGCAAGGCAAATAGAAGAACAAAGGTTACTGCTTTTTGGCCTCTCCCACCCAGAAAACCAACCAACGTAGGCGTTCGATTTTGGTTTGTGGGCGTTCTCGCAGGTGAGGGCAGCCGGTCGGCGTAGCAGCGCTACGTTGAGGACTGACCCGATCCGGAGAGGTTGTCCACAAACCAAAAGCGGACGCCGATAAAGATTCACGGCGTAGGCGCTCGATTTTGGCAGGCACGGCCTGCTGCGATAAGGGCAGCGAGCCAGTGACACGATGGGCAAGCGGGCCACCATGCTGCACGATGCTGGGGGTGACCATTCCTCAAAAAAAGGAGGGCCACTATTTTCCAGCCTCGCCCACTCAAAAAATCAACCAACGTAGGCGTTCGATTTTGGTTTGTGGGCGTTCTCGCAGGCGAGCGAAATACCGGAGGCGTACGTCTGTACGTTGAGGATTTTCGGGAGCCGGAGAGGTTGCTCACAAACCAAAAGCGGACGCCGATAGCATCAAAAAGAAACCTTGGGGGCTTCTTGTATTGCTTCACTATCCTCAAACTCCAGCATCTCCGCATCGGTGGTATGGCCAAACATGTTCGCCAGCATGTTCTGCGGAAACGACTGACGATAGGTGTTATAGCTCATCACCATGTCGTTGAACGCCTGCCGCGCAAAGGCCACCTTGTTCTCGGTGGAGCTGATCTCTTCGGTGAGTTGCATCATATTCTGGTTGGCTTTCAGGTCCGGGTAGGCCTCCATCACCAGATTAAACTGACCCATCGCCCCGCCCAACGCGGTCTCGGCCTTCATCAGATCACCCATCGACCCGGCAGCTCCGGGGGATTCAGCAGCCTTGGCCAGCCCGTTGGAGGCGGCATTACGGGCGGCGATGACGTTCTCTAAGGTAGTTTTTTCGTGGGCCAGATAGGCTTTGGCAGTCTCCACCAGATTGGGGATCAGGTCGTAGCGCCGCTTGAGTTGCACCTCGATCTGCGAAAACCCGTTTTTATAGTGGTTACGCAGGGCCACCAACTGGTTGTAGATGATCACCCCGTACAGGGCCGCAATCACAATCAGTACCAGCAGGCCGGTGAGTATCATATCCATAAGGGGGGAGCTACCTGATAAAGGGTTAGAGCATTAGAAATGTGGGGTAGACGAGACTGCTTGTCAAGCTACAGCAGCCTTGCTGGCATCCAGCACCACCGATGCCAGTTGGCGAGTATCTTCCAGACTCAGCCCAACAAAACGGATGCCCACCCCCTTCTCGGCGTGGTGAACCACCTCTGCTTCCAGCAGAATGGTATCGTCTGCATCGCCGCTGGGAGCAGGTATA
Source organism: Nitrospira sp. (assembly GCA_026994095.1). Taxonomy (GTDB): domain Bacteria; phylum Nitrospirota; class JACRHL01; order JACRHL01; family JACRHL01; genus JALWRU01. Next base: position 3,567 of record JALWRU010000309.1, read on the forward strand.
TGCACCACAATGTAGCCCTCGGGCACGGGCGGGCCGCACTCCATAAACAGGCCACCGTTACTCAAACTGGTCACAGTGGCAGGTACGGTCCTGCCGTCGATGACCACCTGCACCGGCAAGTCCACCTGCCAGCGGGGTTCGGACCGGCGCTGGCTGGTCTGTGTGCGGTCGGTATAATCGTTGTCGTTCATGGCTGCTGGTTCATTCATGAGTCGCTTTCCCGGCGAATTGTGCAGGGCAAGAGCCTATCGCCATCGACAACACCCACGCTGCACTGCGTACCCTCTTCATCGGCCACCAGAAAGCCGGACTAAAATTGTTTATTTTTACACCAGTTAATGAAGAGGTCGTTTAAAGACGGGGCGGATAGGTTTCGCTGGCGGCTTGCAATACACCATTAAGCCGGTGCATGTCAGACAAGGTCAGCCCGACAAAGCGCACCCCCAGCCCTGCATGATTGGCATAGGCCACATGGGCCTCGGCGACGATGTCACCCTTGCGCTCATCCGGACAGAGGCGGATGGTGACAGACGAACCCTCCGAGATTGTTTCGTCACAACTGACAAAAACCCCGCCGGAGCTCAGGCTGGTAGCGATGCCACACACCTCGCGCTCTTCGACCACCAGGGTGACCGGCAGTGATACATCCAGCCGTTGAAATGACCGGTGGTTTTTGGCCCCATCAGCGCGCTGATGGGCACCACGCCCGGCTACAGTGGTCTTGTCTGCCTCCGGTCCACCACGGAAGCTGCGTATCAGTCTGTGAATCCAGTCGGTCATCCGCTCATGTCAGGCAGGGGGGAACGCAAAAAACGTCAGCATCCAGCTACCAACAACCGCTTGCATGGCAGGTTCAATAGCAGATCGATTGGATGCTCAGATAGCCTTTTCGGAACCACCCCGTGAATGCTTAAGCAGACGCTTAAGTCGATGCTTACATTGTATTAGCATTGCAGTTGCCGCCTCCCCCCAAGGGGGCCGCCCCCGCACGT
>JALWRU010000310.1 GCA_026994095.1 Nitrospira sp.
GATCCGTGGGTAGAGGCCCAGACCCGGATGATTCAGCTACGGATCGCCAACACCACCACGCCGCCGGATCGACAAACATCTCCCAAACAACATGCTGCGATGGACAAGGCCTTGCTGGCAGTGCTCACTCCACTGGCCGATGCGGATGTGCTGGCGGGTAGCGGGCGTAAGCTGGCAGGTGAGATTTGGATGAGCCGGGCCGAAAGCGCGCGCACCGTCTTTGATAAAATCCATCTGGTGCCGCCCTTGAAAGAGAATCTCAAACGCAAAAGTGCCGCCATGAAAAAGAGTGTGGCCTATTACAAAAAGGCTATGGGTTTCCGCTCGCGGGGGGTCACTACCCGCGCCACCCGACGTATGGGAGAGGTGCTGGAACAATTTGGTATCGCGCTGCTGGCCGCGCCGGTCCCTGATACTCTGACCCCGGAGCAGGTCAAAATTTATCAGGCCGGTCTAAAAAAGAAGGCGCGTCCCTATCAAGCCCGTGCAGCCAAGGCCCACATGAGCAATCTAAAGCGGTTACGGCAGGGTGTGGGTGGTGCAGATGTGGAGTTGAGCGTGGCGGCGTTGGGTCGGCTCCAGCCTAAATGGTATGATCGCCCGGAAGATGGAGCGCAGCTGATTGATGTTCCCTAAGGTTGAAGTCCTAGACCGATTGCCCTTGTGGTATGCCCCTGTCAGCTGGATGTTGGCCGTGCTGTTGTGGGTAGGGCTGCTGGCGGTGTGGTCGCCGCAGGCCCTGGCGGCCGAGGCCAAAAAAGGGAACAGTGTGCAGGGCAATGTGATTAATATTACCGGCTTTCGCGAGTGGCCACGGGGGGACACTCGCCTGGGGTGGACCATGCCCGAGCCGTTCGATCTGAACCCGGACCTGGTATACGGTTTGGGTTTACAGTCAGAAATGGTTGCGCCAGTGGAGCGGTTGCGCATGAAACGCCGCCTGGAAGTAGAACGATTGCTACGCCAATAGCGTCGCCTCACCAAGCTTAAACAGGCCCTGAACCGATCCCCCCATGTCGTTTGATTCCCAGCAAGGTGATTCCCGCCTGTTTCGATTGGTCCTTACCGGCGTACTGCTGGTTTATGGCGCAGTAGCCGTGTGGACCATTGTTGCTCCGGCTCCCCCGCCCAAACGGGAGCCCACCGACCAGCTTCGTATTGCGCAGCTATTGATCCAGACCGAAGAGGAACGGCTCAAGGCGGAAGAGGAGGCCAAAAAGAAGGCCGAGGAGGAAGCCAGAAAAAAGGCCGAGGCCGAGGCCAAACGGCTGGCGGAGGAAGCGGCCAGAAAGAAGGCCGAGGCCGAGGCTAGAAAGAAGGCCGAAGAGGAGGCCAGAAAGAAGGCTGAGGCCGAAGCCAAGCGGCTGGCAGAAGAAGAGGCCCGTCGAAAGGCTGAAGAGGAAGCCAGGAAAAAACTGGACGCTGAAGCGCGCAAAAAGGCTGAAGAAGAGGCCCGCAAGAAGGCCGAGGAAGAAGCCAAACGGCTGGCCGAGGAAGAGGCCCGTCGAAAGGCCGCAGAGGAAGCCCGCAAGAAACTGGACGCTGAAGCGCAGAAAAAGGCCGAAGAAGAGGCCAAACGATTAGCCGAGGAAGAGGCCAGGCGGCTGGCCGAACTCAAAAAACTACAGGCGGAACAGGCAGCCCTGAAAGAGGCTGAAGAGGCGCGCAAACGGGCGGAAGCGGAACGCCAGCGAGTGCTCGAAGAGCAACGTTTGGCTGAAGAGCGTCGTCAGCAGGCCATCGCCGAAGACCTGCGCCGCAAAGAGGCCGCACGGGTGGCCGCCATCGAAGCGGAGCGCCGTCGGGTAGAGGAAGAAAAACTGGCGGCTGCCCGCGCTGCTGCCGCTCGCCAGTTGGCCCGCATCAAAGCGGCTCAACTGGAGATGCAGCGCCGTCAGGAGATTGCCCGCCAGAACCAGGAGGCCGCCATGGGGGCTGGCCTGATGGATGGGTTGGACGAACCGGATGAGAGCCTGGATGAATTTTTAGACGATCCAGATGCGCCTTTGGTGGGGGGCTCATCCGGCACCCTGTTGGGTGGCTCTACGGCAGTAGAGAATGTCGATCAGACCAGCAGCGGGATCGACGCCGACGAGTTGGCGCAGATCGATACCCTGCTGGAAGACCTGGGTGATCTGGAGGGTATGGACGCGCTGCTGGCCGATACCGCTCCCGGTGAAGCGGCCTCGCTGGAGGAAATTCAGGCCTTTTTGGAAGGGGTGGCCGCAGGTCGTATCGTCGGTGGAGAGATGGTCGCCCGAGATATCACTGTTGTGGAGAGCCCCTTTAAAATCCTGTCTGAGGTGGGTGGGGTCGGTACCCGCACCTCTGAGGCGATTACCCAGATCATCCATAGCCATACCGGTGAAATCAAGCGCTTCTACGACAAGGCGCTGGTCAAGCTACAGGGGCTGTCAGGCACCGTTACCGTACGTATGCGTATTGCCGCCGACGGCACCGTGCAGGAGGTCACCGTGGTGGATTCCACCACCGGCTACCCGGGTTTTGACCGGGCTTTGTTGCAGCGCATCAAGAAGTGGCAGTTCCCGCCGACCAGTGGCCGCTTTATCGAAGGCACCTATCCGTTCCGGTTTGCAGAAGGATTTTAGGGCCTGTTTCTATTTGGGTGAACAGGCCCCGGGAGTGCCTTCTTCCGGGATGGACCCAAAACCCCCCGCAGGAGGGATAGGCGTCCGGCGACAGGCCGGTTATGTTTAGTCCATGGCCGCGACGAATGTCATATCATCCCCGCAAACGCTGGCGCTAATCCAGCGTGTAAATTGCCCGATCACCGACGCTTCGCAGATGGTGACGGTACAGCTTTCGCCTTTTTCGTTTGAGGTGCAGCATGTGTCTTGTGTGGACGCATCCTCCAGGTGTGAGGGCTGTCATGTGTGTTCCGGGGAGTTGTCGCGACGTTTTTCCCTTACCTGAAAAACCAGCCTGTACCGAACTCAAAGGGGTGTCAGCCGCAAGGTTGACACCCCTTTGACGTTTCTAAGGAGGGCACATTCGGCGACCCCTTTTATCGGTGCCCCTTGTCTGTTACGTCCCGGCGTGGAAGAATCGCCCGGCCATGGGTGCCTTTCTCCTTCGCCGATTTGCCATGCTGTTGCCCGTTCTGTTGGGGGTGTTGACCTGCGTGTTTCTGTTGATTCACCTGATTCCGGGGGACCCGGTGGAGATTATGTTGGGTGAGAATGCACTGGCGGTGGACCGGGAGGCCCTCAGGGACCGGCTTCACCTGAACGACTCCATGGGTACCCAATACCTGCATTTTCTGGCCGGGGTGGTGCAGGGTGATCTGGGTGCCAGCCTTCATTCCGGCCGTCCGGTGGGCGCCCTGTTGCTGGAGCGGATTCCCGCCACCCTGACCCTGACCCTGGCGGCTTTGCTGGTGGCGGCGGTGCTGGCGATTCCACTGGGGCTGATCAGCGCGGTGCGGGCCGGAACGGCGGTAGACCATGGCGCGATGATGGCGGCTCTGTTGGGGGTCTCCATGCCCAACTTCTGGTTGGGACCACTCTTGATATTACTGTTCTCGGTGCAACTGGACTGGCTGCCGCTGGGGGGGCGGGACGGGCCATTGTCCTACCTGCTGCCCGCCATTACCCTGGGCACCGCCATGGCGGCCATCCTTACCCGTATGGTGCGCGCCAGTGTGCTGGAGGTGCTGGATCAGGACTTTGTCCGCACCGCCCGCGCCAAAGGTGCATCCGAGCTACGGGTGGTGGGGCGCCATGTACTGGCCAACGCCATGATCCCGGTGGTTACCGTAATCGGCCTGCAATTTGGTGCCCTGCTGGCCGGTTCGATTATTACCGAGACAGTGTTTTCCTGGCCCGGTCTGGGCCGCCTGACCATTGAGGCCATTCAGACCCGTGACTATCCGGTGGTGCAGGGCTGTGTGCTGGTGATCTGCATCGGCTACCTGTTGGCCACCCTCCTGACTGACCTTTGTTATGCGCTGGTCGACCCGCGCGTACGTATCCAATGAACCCGCTCCGACGATTGATCTCTCAGGAGTTGTAGAGGAACCCGCTCCAATGCCCGCATCGATGCTTCCCATGGCCACCATCCCCCTCCAAAAGGACGACATGCTGTCGATCCCGTTCAAGGCGGAAATCAGCGCAGACGGTAGTCGTCTGGCGGTGGTGAATACCTACGGTATGCCCTATTCCCAGCAGATTCTGGTGATCGACACCGCCAGCCATGAGGTCGTTCATCGGTGGCGTTATCCGGCCACTGGAGAGCACCTGTTTCATCTGAGCATGGCCATCTCTGCCGACGGCAAGCGCCTGGTGACCGTCGCCGGGCGGCTGGCCGATGCGGACGGACAGGGCTTTGCCGATCAATGTGTGTTGTCCTGTTTTAATCTGGACGACGGCTCCGTGCAAGAGATGAGCCTCGGTCCGGTGGGATACAACTTCGTCACCATCACCCCGGACGGGCGCACCGCCTTGATGATCTACAACGGCAACAATGAGGACGAGGTCCAGCACTTCCAGATGTTCGAGGTGGAGCTGGAGACCATGCAGCAGGTCCATACCAC
>JALWRU010000311.1 GCA_026994095.1 Nitrospira sp.
GGGAGATTTCGGCCCACCGGCTGATCGCCAAGATGCCCACCATCGCGGCCTGGAGTTACTCCTACGCCAACGGACGACCGTTCATTTACCCAAAGAACAGCCTGGGGTATACCGAAAACTTTTTGCGTATGACCTTTGGCGTACCGGCCGAGGAGTACGAGGTCAACCCGGTAGTGGCCAAGGCGCTGGAGCGCATCTTTATTCTGCATGCGGACCATGAGCAGAACGCCAGCACCAGCACGGTGCGGCTGGCAGGCTCTTCCGGCGCCAACCCGTTCGCCTGTATCTCGGCGGGCATCGGTACCCTGTGGGGACCGGCCCACGGCGGTGCCAACGAAGCGGTACTGTCGATGCTGGACGAGATCGGTTCGGTGGACAATATCGCCAACTGCATCAAACGGTCTGAGGACCCGGATGACCCCTTCCGGCTGATGGGGTTTGGCCATCGGGTCTACAAGAACTTTGACCCCCGTGCCGTCATCATTCGGGAGAGCTGTCACGAGGTGCTGGAGGCGCTTGGGATTGATGATCCGGCGCTGGAGATCGCCATGCGGCTGGAGGAGATGGCCCTCAAGGAAGACTATTTCCTGTCGCGCAAGCTGTACCCGAATGTGGATTTTTATTCGGGCATTATTTTGAAGGCCATCGGCATCCCCACCAACATGTTTACGGTGATGTTTGCCCTGGGCCGCACAGTCGGGTGGATCTCTCACTGGATGGAGATGATTACCCAGGGCGACCTGTCGATTGGTCGCCCGCGCCAGCTCTATACCGGCGCCCCCCAACGGGACTACAAACCGATCGCTGATCGATAACTTCGGCACACCCCGCCGCCTGAAACAGATCGGGTGGCGGGGGATATCCTTTTCCCTGTGACCCGCTTGGGTCGCTCTCCAAATCAGCCGATAAGACGGGCATGCACGACCCGTCATCCAGAACACCCTGGCAGGTAGTACTGCGCCAGTCGATTCCGCAGATTGTGGTATTGATGATGGTGATTGCCGTGTTGTTGGCGGCCCGTGTGGGTGGCAGTGCTGCGCCGGTAGTGGCCTCGCCGCCTGACAAAGAGGTGTTGCTGTCCCAGTTGGGACGAGTGGATGTGGTGGCCTGTAGTCGCCAGGTGATCTTCCTGTACGAAGGTGACGCACCGCTCATGACCATCTGGACCGATGCCCATCCGGCCACCCTGCATCAGCCGGACGGCACACTGGTAGACCATCTGAACGATGCGGAGGTACTGGAGGTGCTGTCTGCCACTCAGCCCTACTCCACCGGCTGCGAGTCCGACTCCTATGCCCGTGAGCAACTCAAATGGGAGGCTGTTGGGCTGCCTGCCGGGTGGGACGACGGGCCACCCTATGATCTGACCCCGCAGATCGGTAGCGTCATCGGGGCTTCTGTGGCAATCTAAGGCCCTGGCCTGCGGTTGGTGCGCGAGCGTTCTGCCCTCGCACCGCATTTCTCTCCGGTTGGTATACGCACAACCTGTGGCAGTATCTGCTGCCTGTTGCCCCTGTCATTGTTTTTATGCAGATTGCTCGCCGATTATCGGTCTTCTATCTGGGCTATTTCAGCCTGCTGGGGGTCATGCTGCCCTACCTGAGTCTCTACTTTTTAGACCTGGGTTTGACCCCGTATCAGATCGGCATCACCGCCGCCATTCCGCCGCTGGTCAAGGTGGTCGCCCCCGGTTTTTGGGGCTGGCTGGCCGACCGTACCGGACGCCGCCGCATGCTGGTGCGTATCGCCTGCGTGGGGGCGCTGTGCTGCTTCAGCCTGATGCTGGCGGTCACCCGGTTTGGGTGGATTGTGGTGGTGCTGTCGCTCTATGCCATCTTTACCTCATCGCTGTTACCGCTGGTGGAGGCCACCGCTATGGAGGCGGTGGACCGCATCAAGATGAACTACGGCAAGGTACGGCTGTGGGGGTCGGTGGGTTTTATCGTCGGCTCGTTGGGCATGGGGCCGGTGCTGGATGTCTCCCCCGCGGTGACCGTGCTGTGGATCATTGTGGTGCTGCTGATCTTCAACACCTGGAGCGCCTGGTCATTGCCGGAGGCGGCCCCCACCCCGGCCCACGCCGCCCGCATGGACTGGGGCCTGCTGCTGACCCCGCAGGTGATGCTGTTCTATGGCATCTGCATGTTGATGCAGGCCAGCCACGGTACCTATTACGGCTTTTTCAGCATCTATCTGGATGAACTGGGCTACAGCCGGGGCACCATCGGCCTGATGTGGGCGGTGGGGGTGGCGGCAGAGGTGGTGGCGTTGGCCCGCTCACAAAAGATTCTGGCCCGTTGGGGTGCGCGCCGCTTGATCACCCTGGCACTGATGTTGACGGCCCTGCGCTGGGTGCTGGTGGCGGCCATGGATCACCCCATTGCACTGGTCGGTACCCAGCTACTACACGCCGCCTCGTTTGGTCTGTTCCATGTGGCGGCGGTGACCCACACCCACCGACTGATGCCGGAGGGGGCAAGGGCCATGGGGCAGAGCCTCTATAGCAGCCTGTCCTTCGGGCTGGGGCTGACCGTCTCCATGTATTTGAACGGCATGTATTACGAAACCGTTGGGCCGGCATTGCTGTTTGCAGTCAGCGCCTGTGTGGCCGGGTTGGCCGCCGTGCTAAGCCTGTGGCTACAGCCGATTACCATCGCGTCTACGACGCCTGATTTAACCCCTCAAGAAGAACCCCACCCATGACCGTCTCCAGCAAACTGGAACAATTATTATTTCAGATCGACGGGCGTAGTTACGCCTCTTACAAGGCGCTGGCCGAGACCTGGTGCTGCGACCACTATCAGGTGATTGTCGACCATGTGCAGGGCGATCCGTTTGCCTCCCCGTCGCGGGTGCGGGTGCAGGTCAAGGCATCCCACGCCAAGTTTCCTGACGAATTATGGAGCAGCCCGGACCGCAAGCGCGCCCTGTGCGACTATCTGGCGCGGCAGGTGGAAGCGGCCATTGGCGAGGTCTGTCATGGGCGGCGCGGCATGGGCAAGAGCGGGCAGATCGCCCTGTGTGAACTGACTCAGCAGGTGCTACACCGCAACGCCATCGACATCAGCACCGAAGGGGTCGGGGTGCGCCTCACCATGGGCCTGCCCGCACGGGGCCGTACCATTTTAGGGGCGCAGGCGCTGGCCATGTTCGGGGTGGATTTTGCCGCCATCATCGAAAAGGCGCTGGTATATGACAACCTCGATCAAACTGCGTTGACCGCCCATATCGACAGTGTGTGCGATCAGGTGGCCCTGCGGAACTGGCTGGATAGTCACGATGCAGTTGCCTTTATTGCCGACGGGGCCAACCTGCCCCGCACCAGCGGCATTGACGAGCATCCACTGGCGGACGGTCTGCCGTTTGAAGCGCCGGAGGCACTGGCGGTCACCGTCGATCTGCCCCACGCGGGCGCGGTGCGTGGGCTGGCCATTCCCCGTGGGGTCACGCTGATTGTGGGGGGTGGTTTTCACGGTAAAAGCACCCTATTGCGGGCGCTTGAGATGGGCGTATACGACCACATTCCCGCCGACGGACGGGCGCAGGTGGTGGCCGACCCCAGCGCCGTGAAGGTGCGGGCGGAGGACGGGCGGGCGGTGAGTGGCATTAACATTTCGCCGTTCATCGATAACCTGCCGTTTGGTCGGGATACCACCAATTTTTCTACCGACAACGCCTCCGGCAGTACCTCGCAAGCGGCGGGCATTGTGGAGGCGCTGGCGAGCGGCTGCAAGCTGCTGTTGATCGATGAAGATACCTCGGCCACCAACTTCATGATTCGCGATGCGCGCATGCAGCAATTGGTGGCCCCGGACAAGGAGCCGATCACGCCATTTTTGCACCGGGTGCGGTCGTTATATGACGACTTTGGGGTCTCCACCGTGCTGGTAGTGGGCGGCTCCGGCGACTATTTTGAGGTGGCCGACACGGTTTTGATGCTGGATGCCTATCGGGTGCAGGATGTGACCGAACAGGCGCATACGCTGGCAAAACCACATCAATTAAAAGCGACTCCCGCCCCGGACTGGGCGATCGTGGTCAACGCCGAACGTTCGATCACCCCACCGTCTGCGCTCACCGGTCACACCACCGGCAAGCCGAAACCGAAGATCGATGTGCGCGACCGTCATCAGCTACGGATCGGCAATCACCGGCTGGATCTGTCGCTGGTACCGCAACTGGCAGACGCCGGGCAGTTGCGGGCGATCGGTCAATTACTGCACTGCTGGAACGTAGCGGGCGACTCCAGTATGGAGGCGTTGCACCAGTTGTGGCAGGGGGTTGAGGCGTCGGAAGACGGTCTGGATACCCTCATTAAATGGCCCGTCGGCAACTTGAGCCGCCCTCGCTGGCAAGAGGTAATGGCCGTGCTCAACCGGCTAAGGCCGCCAGAGGAAGAGGTGGAAGAGAAGGCGAACGGGTCGAATTATCGCAAGAGTAATAAGCCGAGTCGTCGAGGGCGGAAGAATAGATAGTTAAGAGCCTCCGGCGGGCGGGGCGGCGGCCCCCGCAGGCCGTAACATTGTGCCGCAGGCGCAAACCTTATAGGTC
>JALWRU010000312.1 GCA_026994095.1 Nitrospira sp.
ACGCAGTGGCCAGCGGGGCCGCCTGGATTGAACCGGCGGTGACGGTGAGCGCGCTGGAGGCGGCCCCGCTGGCCACTGCGTCCAACCAGATTCTGCCCCGTGCGGCGGCTCGCATCGGGGTGCGGCTGGCGCCGGGTCAGGACGCCGAGACCTGTCTTGAGGCACTGCTGGTGGAGTTGCGGCGCTCGCCTCCGTGGGGCTGTCGGGTGACGGTCACCCCCCACTGTGCGGCCGGGGGCTGGCAGACCGATCCGACCGGGCCGTGGTTTGATGCGGCCCGACGGGCGCTGTCAGCCGGGTACGGGGCGCAGGCGGTGCATATCGGTTGCGGCGGCAGCATCCCGTTTGTGGAGCCGTTCGCCAATGCCATGGGGGGTATTCCGGCGTTGTTACTGGGGGTGGAAGACCCCCCATGTCGTGCCCACGGGGAGAATGAAAGCCTCGATCTGGGCGATTTTTACAAGTCTTGTCGGGCGGCGGTTCACCTGCTGGCCGAGATGGCAACCTGTTTTCAACAAGTGGAGACAACACCATGACCGATACCTCCAACAACCAGCCGGACTGGGACGTACTGGCCGAGCGATTTGACCTGTGGCTGCCCTATCTGGCCCCGGTCAACGAGCCGTTGCTGGCGGGCCTTAAGATCGAGCGCAGCGCCACGCCCCTGCGTATGCTGGATGTGGCCTGCGGTACCGGTGAGCCCAGCATGAGCCTGCTGGAGGCCTTTGGCGAGGCCATCGACCTGCAGGGGGTGGATGCCGCCGAGGGCATGTTGGGACCCGCCCGTAAAAAGGCTGCGGCACGGGGCATTGAGGTGCCGTTTGACTGTATGCCCGCCGAGGCGTTGGTCTTTGACGACAACCAGTTTGATCGCATTGTCAGCCGCTTCGGGGTGATGCTGTTTACCGACTCCCAGGCCGGGTTGAAGGAGATGGCGCGGGTGCTGGCTCCCGGTGGGCGCATATCGATCGCGGTGTGGGGGCAGGCCCACGAGATGGGCGGGTTTTTGCTCACCGACAACGCCATCAAGGCCCAGTTGCCGGATGCAGCCACGCCGTTTGCGGCGGTGACCTCGCTGGGCCAGCCTGCCGTGCTGGAGGCCATGCTCAAAACCGCTGGTTTTACCGACATTGAGATTACGGCCCATCAACTGCCGTTCCGGTTCGATCATTTTGACCAGTACTGGGACCTGATGGAGCAGTCCGGCGTGCTGTCGGCCCCGTTAGGGCAGATGACCGCTGACCAGCAGGCGGCCATGCGACAGCAGTTGGCAGACGACATTGCCGCCCTCTGCCCTGGCGACAGTCTGGACCTGCCGCAGACCTATCTGACGGCCAGCGCGCGTCTTTGATCTGTACTGCTCCCCACCTCCTGCCGACCGCTTTCTGTTGACCGGTCACTAAAGCCTCTTCGCTGCTGCTCCGAGAAGAAGGGCGTTGTCGCGGAGTTCTATGCCGCGCCTCATCAGAACCAATGGGACCGATGATTTTTCTATCGGGAAGGGGCCGCCAGGCATCCAACGCCAGGGAGAGGAGCATGACGATGAGTTACGCAGGGGCAGGGGCTCAACCAGAGTCACCCAAAGCGGGTTCAGGTTTGATTCCAAACGCAACGGTTCCACTGGGCACCAAGCGCAAACGTAAACACCCCCTGGAGTTCATCCAGCGCACCCTCAAGGAGCAGGTGGTGGGGCAGGATCAGGCGGTCGCTTCGATCACTCGCGCCCTCACCCGTGCTGCGGCAGGCTTTCGTAACAAAGAAAAGCCCATTGCCACGTTCTTTTTTTCCGGCCCCAGCGGCGTGGGCAAGACCCAGACCGTGAAGGCGCTGGCCGAGGCCATTCATAACGATCCCAAGGCCATTTTGCGGGTCGACTGCTCCGAGTTCTCCGAGCCCCATTCGGTGGCCCGGCTGATCGGCAGCCCTCCCGGTTATGTGGGTTCTGACCTGCCGGTGATCTTCGACAAGGAAGAGATCGAAGGGCGTGAGTGGAGCATCATCCTGTTTGATGAGGTCGAGAAGGCCCACCCGGCCCTGCACAACATGCTGCTGCACATCATGGATGAGGGCCGTTTGACCCTGTCGCGCAAGACCCACGAGGCCGGTGCGGAGGTGGACTTCACCTCATCGATCATCATCATGACCAGTAACGTGGGCTCCCGCGAGGTCAGCTCGATTTTAGATACCAAGGGCATCGGTTTTTCCGGTTCCCGTGCGGCCCCCACCAAGAGTCAGGTGGGCGACGCGGTCAAACGGGAGATGGAGAAGACCTTCACCCCGGAGTTTCGCAACCGTATTTCTGACTTTGTGGTCTTCAACCCACTCGATAAAAAGGCCATGGCCTCGGTACTCGATCGGGTGCTGGACCAGTCTCTGGCCCGTTTTGCCAATGCCGGTTTTGCCGTCAAGGTGCCGCAGAAGGTGAAAAACTTTCTGCTACGGGAGGGGTACGACGCCGAGTTGGGTGCCCGTCCGCTGATTCTGGAGGTGGAGCGCCATATCGACGCCGAGGTGGCCGACCTGTTCAGCGCTGGCGAGATTCGCCCCGGTGACTATGTGGTCGTCGACGTGACCCGACAGGGCAAGACCACCTTCAAGCGGGCCGAGCGGGTGCGCCAGAAGGGGGCCAATCTGGTTCGCACTGCCGGGGGACCGCCCGCCTAGATGCGGTTCACTCCAGCGTCTGCTGGATCTGACGTAACATCAACCGACGCAGGGCGGCGCGGGTATCCGGGTCGGCCAGTTCTGCCACCATTTTGTCGATCTGCTGAATGGCGATGGGGGACAGTGGTGCCTGCGGTTTGGTGGCTGTTTTGGCCTGCCTGCGGTCGCCACGCCCGACCTTCATATAGACCTCACCGACCCGTCCCGCCCCCAGCGAGCTGTTGACCTTGCGCCGAATTTCGTCTTTGAAAAAGGCCAGTTGGGTCATCCAGGTGGGGTTGTCGACCAGCACCGTCAAACGGCCCCGTGCCAGCCGGTCCGGGAAGGAGTGGCTGGCCACCGCGTCGCCGACGATTTGCGGCCACTGCACCTGTAGTTTGGCCATTTCGTAAAGATGATCCCAACCGTGATCGGTGGCAATTTTTGGCAACAGGTCGGCCAGCGGTTGCAGTTTGCCGTTGCCTTGACGGGGGGTGGGGCGGCGGCCCGGTTTTCGACGGGTGGGTTCCATGATTCTGTTATAATACCGGCTTTCTCCGCCGGATCGAGCCGTTCATGTCCCACTCCAGTACCCTGGCCCGCAATCGCAAGGCCTACCACAACTACTTTATTCTGGAGACCCTCGAAGCGGGGGTGGCGTTGCTGGGCACCGAGGTAAAATCCCTGCGGGCCGGGCATGCGGATATCAAAGAGAGTTATATCCGCCTGGACGGCAACCAGATCTACCTGATCGGCTGCCACATCAAACCCTACTCCCACGGCAATATCACCAACCACGAGCCGACCCGGCCCCGTAAATTGCTGTTGCACCGCAAGGAGATTGAGCGGTTGGCGGCAACGGTGCAGGAGAAGGGGCTGACGCTGGTGCCCACCAAGTTCTACCTGAAGAACCGCCGCATCAAGCTGGAAATCGGTGTGGCCAAGGGCAAACACCTGCACGACAAGCGCGACGATTTGAAGGCCAAAGAGGCCAAGCGTGAAATCGCCCGCGCCATGAAGCAGCGGGACGACTGACGGCGCTTACAGCCCCAGTTCGCTCAGCCCCGGATGATCGTCCGGGCGGCGGCCCAGCGGCCAGTCAAACCGTCGCTCTTCCGGAGAGATCTTCAGGTCGTTGATGCTGGCGTAACGGTGGGTCATCAGACCGTGTTCGTTAAAACGCCAGTTTTCATTACCGTAGGAGCGGAACCACTGACCGTGATGGTCATGCCACTCGTAGGCAAAACGGACACCGATCCGGTCCCCGGCGGTGGTCCACAGCTCTTTGATGAGCCGATAGTCCTGCTCCTTGTTCCATTTGCGTTCTAAAAAGGCCTGCACTTCATCACGCCCTACCGGGAACTCGGCCCGGTTACGCCAGCGGGTATCGGGGGTATAGACCAATACCACCCGGGAAGGGTCGCGGCTGTTCCAGGCGTCTTCGGCCATGCGCACCTTTTGGGTGGCGGTTTCAACGGTAAAGGGTGGTAGCGGCGGTTTGGAGTCCATGGGGTCCTCGGTAGGTGGTGGGATGGTTTTAGTCGGAGGCCAGCAGGCCGTCGGCGGTGAGCGCCTGTAACAGCCCCTCCCGATAGGTGGGATAACCGAGGGTCACCCCCAATTCTTCCCGCAGGCGGCGGTTGTCACACTGCTTGCGGTCGGCGATCAGGTGGATATTGGCCTCACCCATGCGCGCCCGCGCCGCCTCGAACGGCTCCCCCGGTGGCGACGGCAGTCCCATCAGGGCGGCGGTGTAGTCGGCCACCTGCCGCAACCCGGCCGGATGGCCGTCGGCCACCACATAGGCGGTGCCGTCTTTACCGTAATGCAAGGCCCGAAACACCGTCTGCGCCAGATCGTCTACATGGATGCGGTTGACCACCAGCTCCGGGGTGGCCTCTACCACC
>JALWRU010000313.1 GCA_026994095.1 Nitrospira sp.
CGAAGGGGGTCAAAAACGGACCGAACCGGTACCGTGGTGGGCCATCCACTTGTACCACCCCCACCGCTGGCGGTATAAAGGGGGCTTTGAGGCGGGCCGCCGCTAGTGACGGCCCAACGGGATTCCCCTGGTGATTCGGGCCAGATCACCACGCCAGCAGGCGACAGGAGCAAAGTTCATGCGCAGGTTCAAGACAACGGTAGTGGGTGCGGGCAACGTGGGCTCCACTCTGGCCCAACGGCTGGTAGAGAAAGAGTTCACCGATGTGGTGCTGATCGATCGGGTCACCGATCGGGGGGCAGCCAAAACACTGGACCTGCTGCAAAGCGCGCCAGTGCTTGGGTTCGATACCAAGATCATCGGCACCGACAACTACAGCCATACGGAAGGGTCGGACATCGTGGTCATCACCGCCGGGCTGCCACGCAGCCCCGGTATGAGCAGGGACGACCTGCTGAAAATGAACACCGAGATCGTAGCCGAGGTCACCGAAGAGATCGTCAAGCACTCGCCAGACTGCATCATCATTGTGGTGACCAATCCGCTGGACGTCATGTGCCACACCGCACACCGGGTCAGTAACTTCCCCAAAAACCGGATCATAGGGATGGCAGGCATCCTGGATACCGCCCGCTTCCGCACCTTTATCTCGATGGAATTACAGGTCTCGGTAGACAACATTCACGCCTTCGTGCTGGGCGGCCACGGCGACCAGATGGTGCCGGTTCCCCGCTACTCCACGGTGGCAGGAATCCCCATCCCTGAGTTGCTGGCACAGGACCGGATTGATGCCCTGGTCGAGCGTACCCGCAACGGCGGTGCCGAAATCGTCAAACTGCTCAAAAACGGCAGCGCTTACTACGCACCGTCCGCCGCCGCGGTCGAAATGATCGAGGCCATCATGATCGACAAGAAGAAAATCGTGCCGTGCTCTGCCCTTTGTACCGGCGAGTACGGCATCAGCGACACCTTTGTCGGGGTTCCCTGCAAACTGGGCAAAAACGGTGTGGAAGAGATTTTTGACGTGCGCCTCTCCAACCCGGAGTTGGCCATGCTGCACGCCTCCGCCGAGCAGGTAAAGGAGCAGGCGGCGCTGGTCAATAAAGTGCTGGACGGGGCCAAAAAAGGCCGATCCGACACCAAGGCCTAGCGCCACAGCCCATCAGGGGGCGCAACGATGGATCGTCACAAACTTGTCATCTGCGGTCAGCCACAAGTCGCCACAGACCACGCCCTCTATGACCGGGAGACCGATCCGCTCCCGCTGCGCATCGGAACGCATCCACGGTGAGTCGGCGACCACGCATTGGCGTGTTATCCGACCACAACGACGGTAGTAACGACCGCTTTGGCGGGCCGGAAGCCCACCATTTTTTGAACAGCCGTTACACCTGGGCGGTGGAAGCCGCCGGGGGCATACCCTGGCTGTTGCCGACCCCGCAGGATGACACACTGGCGGCCACCTATCTGGCCGAACTGGACGGCCTGATGCTGACCGGCTGTGGTCGCCATCTGGACCCGGCCCTGTACGACCAGTCGCCACAGGTCGCGCTCACCCTCATGTCCCGGCACAAACAGGGCTTTGAGCTGGCGTTGATTCGGCAGGCCATGCAGAACGAACTGCCGATTCTGGCCATCTGTGGCGGTATGCAGTCGCTCAACGTGGTGCTGGGCGGTAGCCTGATCCAGAACATCGACCAGCAGGTCAGCGACCCGCTACCGCACATGCAGACCACCTCTGCGGTACATGCAGTGCATCCGGTCACGCTGGCAGAAGACAGTCGCCTGGCGGCCATTTGCGGGCAGTCTGTATTACAGACCAACTCCTCCCACACCCAGTCAGTGGGCCGCCTGGGGGAAGGACTGCGGGCGGTGGGCCATACCGACGATCAGGTGATCGAGGCGGTGGAAGGTGTTGGGAGCGGTTATCTGATTGCGGTTCAGTGGCACCCGGAATACCGCTACCGGGGCGACCCGACACAGGCGGCCCTGTTTGCCTCATTTGTGAACGCTTCGACCACCCGTTAACCCGCCGTAATTGGGGTGAATGCCCAAAAAATCAAGTCTGTGCTATCTTGAACACCCGGCATGGGAAATCGACGGCACCTTAGGCGGGAGAGTTGATGTGAAGTTGGGCATACCGCGTGAAACCACGACCGGGGAGACCCGCGTTGCCGGCACACCGGAAACCGTAAAAAAACTGATTGCCCTGGGCCTTGAGGTGCTGGTGGGTGCTGGTGCAGGGGATGGTGCGTCTATCCCGGATGCAGCGTTTGTCGACGCCGGAGCCACCATAGTGGATGACCCGGCATCGCTGCTGTCCCAGGCCGATATTGTGCTGGTTGCCACCCCGCCGGATGCGGCCGCCGCCCGGACCATGGGCAGCGGTACAGTGGTCATCGGGCTGCTGGACCCCCACAGCGACCCGGCCCGACTGCAAGCCTACGCCGATGCGGGCATCACCACCCTTTCGATGGAGCGACTGCCGCGCATCTCCCGCGCCCAGTCCATGGACGTGCTGTCGTCGCAAAGCAATATCGCCGGATACGGAGCGGTGCTCATCGCCGCAGAGCGGTACAGCCGTCTGTTCCCCATGATGATGACCGCCGCCGGTACCATCCCTGCAGCGCGGGTGCTGATTTTAGGGGCGGGAGTGGCCGGACTGCAGGCCATCGCCACCGCCCGTCGACTGGGTGCAGTGGTTTCCGCCTACGATGTGCGCCCGGAGGTAGGGGAGCAGGTAGAGAGTCTGGGCGGTAAATTTCTGGCGGTCGCCACAGACGATGCGGATGCCGCCGCCCCCAGTGTCTATGCCAAAGAGATGTCCGACGACTACAAGGTCAAGGAACAGGCCATGCTGGCGGAGCAGATGGCGCGCACCAATATTGTGATTACCACCGCGCTGATTCCCGGCCGACCGGCCCCACGGCTGCTGTCGGAAACACTGATCGACGGGCTGGCACCGGGCTCGGTGGTGGTGGACCTGGCCGCCGGTAGTGGCGGCAACTGCGCCTACTCGGTGGCCGATGAAGTGGTCGAACACAACGGCATCACACTCTTTGGCCCCACCAACCTGCCCGCCCACTGGGGCGCAGACGCCAGCCACCTGCTGAGTCGCAACCTGTTGACGTTTTTGACCCCGTTGATCGCCGACCAGGGGGCGCGCATCGATCTGGCTGCCGACCCGGAGCTGGTCGACCCGTGCATGCTGACCCACGATGGCAAACCGTTCGAGGCCGCCCCGCCAGCCCCCACCCCACCAGTTGAAGAGACCAGGGAGGAGTCCTCATGACTGCGGAGATTCCCGTCAGCCATACCAGCGCCTTTATCGACGGCTTTACCGTCTTTGTACTGGCCATTTTTATCGGCTACCACGTGATCTGGAAGGTCACCCCGGCCCTGCACACCCCGCTCATGGCAGTCACCAACGCCATCAGCGCAGTGGTGATCGTAGGGGCATTGGTGGCCGCCGGTCCTGAGCCCATGCGGTTAAGCACGGTGCTAGGTGCCCTCGCAATCGCCCTGGCCGCCGTCAATCTATTCGGCGGCTTTCTGGTGACCCAACGCATGCTCGACATGTTCAAAAAGAAACGCTAGGCGGCAAGGAGTCCACCCGTGTCTGAATCCGCCACCAGTCTGGCCTACCTTACCGCTGCAGTCCTGTTCATCCTGTCCCTGAAGGGGCTCAGTTCGCCGGAAAGTGCCCGCCGGGGCAACCTGATGGGCATCGTCGGCATGGCCATCGCCATCGTCACCACCCTGCTGACACCGGGGGTGGTGAACTACGGCATCATCCTGGCGGCGCTGGTCATTGGCGGCACCGCCGGGACCATCACCGCCAAGCGCATCGAAATGACCGCCATGCCGGAACTGGTGGCCGCCATGCACAGTCTGGTGGGGTTGGCAGCGGTATTGATCGCCGTGGCCGCGCTGCTGAACCCGTCCGCCTACGGCATCACCGGTATGGGTGGTGAAATCGCCATCGGCAGCCGTGCCGAGATGGTCATCGGGGCGTTTGTCGGGGCCATTACCTTTACCGGCTCGGTCATCGCCTTTGGCAAATTAAAAGGCTCCTTTGCCAGCGCGCCCCTGTCCTTTGCCGGACAGCACTGGCTCAATCTGGGGCTGGCAGTATTGATGGGGCTGGCCACCATCCACTTTTGCATGACCGAGTCGGGCCTGTCGTTCGCGGTCGCCGTGGTCATCGCGCTAGCGCTGGGGGTGCTGCTGATCGTACCCATTGGCGGGGCCGACATGCCGGTGGTGGTCTCCATGCTCAACTCCTATTCCGGCTGGGCGGCAGCGGGCATCGGGTTTACCCTGAGCAACAACCTGTTAATCATTACTGGTGCGCTGGTGGGCAGTTCCGGTGCGATTCTGTCCTACATCATGTGCAAGGCCATGAACCGCTCCATCTTGAACGTGATGTTCGGTGGCTTTGGTACCGGCGACTCGGAAGCTCCGTCGACCGCGCAATTGGCGGCGGGCAAGGGCGCCAAGAGTGG
>JALWRU010000314.1 GCA_026994095.1 Nitrospira sp.
TCATACGATCCCCCCGCACAAACCCGATCAGGGTCACATGCAGCAGTTCAGCCAGGGT
Organism: Nitrospira sp.; assembly: GCA_026994095.1. Lineage (GTDB taxonomy): Bacteria > Nitrospirota > JACRHL01 > JACRHL01 > JACRHL01 > JALWRU01. Next base: position 59 of record JALWRU010000314.1, read on the forward strand.
CACAGAAAATGACGTGGGGGCATTGCGGGAGACGATGACCGTCACCCCGGCGCGGGCGCATTTAAGCACGATCTCGCTGGACATCCGGCCACTGGTCAACAGCACCCGGCCGCTGGTGGAAACCCCTTCCAGCATGGCTCGGCCAAACACCTTGTCGACCGCATTGTGACGCCCCAGATCCTCACAAAACAGCGCCAGATCGGCACCGTCCCACAACATGGCAGAGTGGACCCCGCCAGTCTGCTGGTAGGTGTCGGACATGCGCGAAAACTGCTTGCTACGGCTGCTGATTGCCGCTGCTGAGTAACTCGGACCGGGGGCCAGCTCGGGCATCTGTTCCACATCCCGTATAAAGGTATAGGTCTGGCCCTTGCCGCAACCGGAGGTGATCGTACCTGAGCGTTTTCCTGAAAAGGGGCTGAGGTCCACATCGTCGGTCACGGTCACCCGCACGATGCCTCTCCCCCGCTGAAAACTGGAGTCAACCACCTGTTCAGGTTTGCTAATCACCCCTTCACCCACCAGAAAGCCTACCGCCAGCGCCTCGATATGACTGGGGGTGCAGAGCAACGTGGCCACTTCAATGTCGTTGATAAACATGGTCACCACGCTTTCCATGGCGACCGCGTCCTGCATCTCGGAAACGACGCCCGCCTGAATACGGGTGATAGTGCGAAGCTGCTGTACAGGTTGGGTCATGGGCAGATGGTACGGGTGAACTACCGTTTGCCACAAGCCACAAATTTCGCCCGCGCAGGAACCTGCGCAACCCGCCACTGCCAAGCGAATTCCCACCGGGCGGGATTTATTGTGTAATATATAGTCACTAAAGTAGTTTTTGGGCCACATGTTTGTAGTAGGCTTTATCCGACCAGTGGGCGGTGAGACCGGCCACCAATCAGTGGGATGTGATAGGATTCGATTTTTAGGATTGCCATGCGCAACTGGTCCACTATCGGGAAAATGCGAGCCTTGGCTGTCGCGGCCCTATGTCTGGTGGCCGTTGCAGGCTGGGTACTGGTATGGCTACTGACCACCCCCAATGCAGCCAAGACCATTGGCGCAGCCCAGCAACGGCTGGAAATTAACTGGCAGATCGAAGCGGCGCGACTCGATTCACTAGCGCAGCAGGCCACCTCTTCTCCCACGCTTTACAATTTGCTGCTGAATCAGCCGGAGGCTGCTGCCCGAAACGTTCTGTCTGCCTACCGCGAGGCAGTGCAACGGCCCTTGTCAGCCACCACCGACCTGATTGCGCTGGTGCAACCGAGTGGCATCGCCCGGCTGGTGGACCTATCCCCGGCAACCACCGCACCGGCGGTCGGCAACAACGATATTACCGGCAATGGCAAACGCACCACTTACGCCCCTGCTGCGGGGATTTCTGTGGCCGACATTCCACTGGTTGCCGCTGCTTTGAACGGCACCTTCGGTAAGGGCATCACAACACTTGACGGCCAGCAGTGGTGGCTGACTGCGGTTCCCGTAGCCAACCCTGCCAATGCGACTCCTGGTGCGGTTGTCATCGGGCAACGGGTCGACCATACAGCCCTGGCACGTTGGCAGCAGGTGGCAGGCATGCCCATCGCATTGCATACCAGCGCCACCCCAGGTAACAACGACTGGCGAAGCTGGTTACGCCCCCTCGACGCCTCCCTTCCCGGCGCCAGCCGTACCCGCACGATCGCAGTACCCGGTGACAACCTGTGGATTACCCTCACGCTGCCACCGTTATGGGCGTCATTTGAAGATGACTGGCAACCGTGGCTGGTGGCTGGTGTGATTCTGTTGCTGGCGCTGTTGTTGTGGCTCGACGAAATTGCCCGACGAAGCTTGCAATCACTACCCGCCCTGGTACGCACCACCGCCGATCTGGCCGAGGGCCGCACGCCTCCCCCGATTGCCATTCCTCCCAATGCTGAACTGGGACAAATGGCCGAATATCTGAACCGCATTACCGCCACCATGGAGGAGCGGGAAAAGGCCCTCAAGGAGGCAGTGCAGCAACTCAGCACACTGCAAGAGTATGCCGTAGACGGCTTCTTTCTGTTTGACCGCTCCGGGCGGGTCAAGGAGGCCAACGCCAAAGCGCTGGACCTGACCGGGTTATCGCGGGAGACACTCCTTACCCGTGACATCATCACCTGCGTGGTACCTGACAGTCAGGTACAGGAAGAGGTCTACCACCATTTTATGGCCTGTCTTGGTGGCGAGCCGCAGGTATTTGAAACCCGCCTGCTGCACAAAGACGGTCACGACACCCCGGTGGAGATCAGCATTGGCCTCATCGCCGACCTGACACCGCCGGTGGTACAAGCGCTGGTACGGGATATCAGCGCCCGCAAACGGATGGAGCATCAGCTCATTCAGGCGGAGAAGATGGAAGGCATCGGCACGCTGGCTGGCGGGATCGCCCACGATTTCAACAACATTTTGGGAGGCATCCTGGGCTATGCGGCGCTCATCAAGGGCATGGTTCCCGAAGAGGACCGGCTGTATCGCTATACCGACATCATTGAGCGCTCGGCCACCCGCGCATCGGAACTGACCCAGCAACTATTGGGGTATGCCCGTGGTGGCAAAACCCATGTGAAGCAGATCCACCCCAACGAAATTGTTGAAGAGGTACTGGCGCTGATGCGCGAGGACCTGGCCCAGCACGATCTGCAAATCGAGATCCGTCTGGAAGACAGCCTGCCTGCGATTGAGGGTGATGCAGGGCAGATACATCAGGTGTTGATGAACCTGTGTGTCAACGCCCGTGACGCGATGGATCAGGGCGGAGTGTTGAAAGTCGTCACCGATACCGTCAGCTACGCCGCTGGCGACGCCGCCTGCCCACCGGGACTGCCGGCTGGCCGATACGTGCGGCTGACCGTGACCGATAGCGGACACGGTATGGACGCCGCCACCCAGAAGAAGATTTTTGAGCCGTTCTTCACCACCAAAGAGCCGGGCTCCGGCACCGGGCTGGGGTTGGCCATGGTGTACGGCATCGTCAAAAATCACGGTGGACAGATCTCGGTATCTTCACGGGTAGGCAAAGGCACCACCATGCGTCTCTACCTGCCGGTGGTGGATGCCCCGCACCCGGTGCTCGCTCCGGAGTCACCACCTTCGCCGCCAGTTGCAGCCCGCAAAGAGGTCATTATGGTGGTGGATGATGAGGAGACGCTGCTGGAGTTGGCGAAGGAGATCCTTACCCGTGATAACTACGAAGTGATCCTCGCGCCCAACGGAGAGGAGGCACTCAAGGAGTACAGCTACCGTGGTCACGAGATTGCGCTGGTCGTGCTGGATATTGTCATGCCCGGTATGGGCGGCAAAGAGACCTATAAACAACTGCTGGCCAAGAACCCGCAGGTCAAGGTCGTCGTCAGCTCCGGCTTCTCTCGTCACGGGCAGGCCCACGACCTGCTGGAAATGGGGGCCGATGCCTTCATCCAGAAGCCCTACCGACCGGATGAATTTGTCGCGGTAATCCGCGAGGTATTAACCCCGCCCAGCGACCATTCAGACGATCAGCCAGAGCGGATGCAGTTGGCCTGACGTCAGCAAGGTGCCGCCGCCTGCTCGTCTGTCACCTGCTCAATGGCATCTGCCACCCGGTCGACCAGTGTACTCAATTGCGGTTTGCTCATGGCCAGTGCAGGCACCAGCACCACCGTATCGCCAATCGGACGGATCAGCACCCCTAATTCCTGCGCGGCCCGCCCGACCCGGTTGCCCACCTGAGCGGCCACCGGATAAGCGGTGTCGCTGGCAGGGTCGCGCTGTAGCTCGATCCCGACCATCAACCCGCGTCCACGAATCTCGGCCACGTTATTATGGCGTTCAAGCCGTGCCCGCACCCGCTTCCACAAATGCCGAATGCGCGGCTGAATCCTGTCGATGATCCGCTCCTTCTCGAACACCTCCAGATTGGCCACCGCAGCGGCGCACCCCAGCGGGTTACCGGTATAGCTGTGGCCGTGGAAGAAGGTCCTGAACTCATCGTAACGCCCCAAAAATGCCTGGTATATGACATCGCTGGCGAGGGTCGCCGCCAACGGCATATAACCACCAGTAATCCCCTTCGACAGGCACATCAGGTCCGGGGCCACCTGCTCCTGTTCACAGGCAAACAGGGTGCCGGTCCGGCCAAAGCCGGTGGCGACCTCGTCGGCAATCAACAGCACTTCATAGCGGCGACACAACTCCGCCAGTGCTGACAGGTAGCCATCTGGCATGGCGCGAATGCCTGACACCGCCTGCACCAGCGGCTCCACCACCAGCCCGGCAGTCCGGTCTGCTCCGGTCTGGAGGGCCTGTTCTACCGGCTCCAGACAGGCCAGCCCGCAGGTGGGTTGCTGTTTGCCCACCGGGCAACGGTGACAGTGGGGAAAGGG
>JALWRU010000315.1 GCA_026994095.1 Nitrospira sp.
TGTCGCTCCGCGTCGCCTTGCTGCTTCTGGATGCCGCGCAGCCAGTCATAAATCAGATCGTGGTCGTCGCCTCGCGGCTCCAGCGGGGCCATCAACAGGGAGGTGTCGCCGCCACCCATCGGCTGATTGAGCCACACCAGCAGCTTGCGGTCTTCCGACCGCCCCGAGCGCCCCAGACCGGGCAGGATGACCGTATCAAACTCCAGCCCCTTGGCCTTGTGGATGGTCATGATCTCCACCGGCGGCGGGCCATCCTGTTGCGGCGCTACCGGCTGGGCAAACAGCCCATCGACCAGCGTCGTCAGGCGCGCCACCGGATCGGGGACGTCTGACAGTCCTTCCAGCAGCCCCAGCAGCCGTTCGGCATCGGTCAGATCGTCCGGGCTGAGGCAGGCAGGACCGTTGAGGCCGTTCCAGGTGGCGGACACCCACTCCATCAACCGCACATGGCCGCGCCGGGAGAGGGCCTCACGCAGCACCGGCCAGCACCGTTGCAACCGTTGCTGACCATCGTCGCTCAGGTCGGACCAGGGCTCCGAACGGGCCAACACCGTGGCAATCGGCTGCCGTCGCTCCCCGGTCTTTGCCAACGCCAGCAGATCGGCCAACGACAACCCGCACATGGGCGCGCGCAACACCGCCAGCCAGGCAATTCGATCCGCCGGGTCCAGCAGGGCGCGGGTCAGGGCGGTCAGGTCACGCACCACCGGGCGATCCGCAAGCGAATCGATGTCCACCGCCCGATAGGCGATGCCGTGCCGCTCCAGCGCGGGCAGGATCGCTGCCAGGTGGCTACGGGCGCGTATCAAAATCGCTACCCGATGGTGGGCATCGGCCTCGTGAGCCTGCTGGATGATGGCGACCACCTTGTCCGCCTCAACCGCCGGGTCCTTGCGGGAGTCGGGATAGACCGTGACCCCGCTCCCCGTCTCCTCCGCCCGGGCCGGGTCGCAACGGGCAAACGGCACCCGACCACGCAGCAGATCGGCCTGCTCCGGCAGGCACTCCTCCCCCATCCGGTTGATCCAGTTCACCACCGCCGGGCGGGAGCGAAAGTTGGCCCGTAGCTGGAGTGGTGTTAAGGGAATCGACCCCAACCGTTGCTGCTCCCAGGTGGTAAGGTAGAGCGCCACGTCCGCCTCGCGGAAACGGTAGATCGACTGCATGGGGTCGCCGACTAAAAACAGGCTGCGACCGTCGCCCTCCGACCATCCGGCGGTGAGCCGTGCGATGAGCTGGTACTGGGCGAAAGAGGTATCCTGAAACTCGTCCACCAGCAGGTGATCGATGGTGTGGTCCAGCAGCAGCGCCAGATCGGTGGGGGCTTCGTCGCTACCCAGTGCCATGATGGCCCGCTGGGCCACCTCCGGGTGATCCACCTGCCCCTCTTCGGCAAACACCGACCACAGCTCCGCCACCGCCAGCATCAGTACACGGGGCAGGGCCTCAAGTGCGTCCCGTTGCTCTTTCGGATAGCTCGGCGGCGGCAGTGTGATCACCTCGTTGAGACCGTCCACCAACACTGCCAGGTCCGGCTCGTCCAGACGGGCCATGAGCGCCTTCATGCTGGTAACCGCTTCGCCAAAGCGGGCCGACTCCTCCGCGTTCCTGCCCGCACCTTTGGAGGGAAACCCCACCGCCTTATTCGGACCTTTACGGACAGTGCCAGACTTGGTCAGCAGCAACGCCGACAGCCCGTGCCACCAGCCCACCTGCGCAGGGTCTGACGGAAACGCCTGTTCATCGGCAAGGGCAACAATGGGCGACTCCGGCTGATCGGCCAGATGGCGGGCTGCGTACCGGCCCCACATCGCCAACTCATCGGCCAGCCCCGAGGATTCAAACTGTTGCTGTACCCGCGCCAGCACCGCCGCCACCGCCTGTGCCAGCGCTGTCTCCAGCGAGGCGATGAAGGCGATCGCCCCCGCTTGATGGGTAGCCGGGATCAGGTGCCGTAGCCACTGGTCCCGCGTGGCCAGCATCTGCATCAACAGCTTTTGGGTATAGGCGGTGTCGTTGTCCAGATGGGTAAAGACGGTGCTGATCGCCTTGCCATCTTCCCCGTCCCGATCCAGATGAGCCAGCACCCGCTCTGCCGCCAGTCCGTACAATCGCTCGGCCTTATCGGCCACATTGGGGGCCGCACCGAGCCGCGACAGGTAGGGCATGCGCCCGTCCAGCCAGTGGGCCAGCCCGTCAAAGGTGCGAATACGCAAACGGGCCGGGTTGTGCAGCAAATTCCAGCCCTGCTCCGCATCCACTGCCAGCACCTGCCGGGCCAGTTCCCAGGTAAGGGCGTCGTGGGCCGACTCCGGACGTGGCCCCTGTGCCGCAGTGAGCGCCTCTACCACCCGCGCGCGCATCTCGGCCACCGCTTTTTTGGTAAAGGTCACCGCCACCACCGACTCCGGTGCCTTCACACCGGCCAGCAGACACAGGAACCGTTGTACCAGCAAGCCGGTTTTGCCCGATCCTGCTGGTGCCCGCACGATAAAGCTGGCAGACGGGTCCAGTGCCTGCTGACGGGCGGCATGATCCGATGGGCCTGCCAGATTCACCGCCTGTCTCCCTCACTCCCGTCCCCATCCGTGCCCGGCTGATCGGCCACCCGGCAGAACAGGGCCATATCACAGTAGTCACAGCTATTTGAGCGGGCCGGGTCCACCGCCGCCTCGCCACCGGCAAAGGCTGTTGCCAATGCCTCCAGCCCCATGCGCCAGTGGGTGATCAACTCCGGCCACTCCATGGCCCGGATCTCCTCTGCAAGGCGGGTACGGGTGGTGGCAACCGTGGCCACCCTGGGCAGTAATCCGTCATCTGCTGCCAGCCCGATAAAACCACAGTCGTTGCGGCGCAGCCGGGCAAACACAATGCCTTCTACCGGCTGCTCCGAGGCCGACACGTAGAGCGGCAACTGCGGCTCCTCCGGGCGATCACCAAACCAGCGGGGGATGGTGGGTTGACCGGTTTTGTAGTCGAGCACCACGCGCTGGCCGTCGGCCAGTTCATCCACCCGGTCCAGCCGTGTCTTGACGGTAATGCCAGCAATGGTGACAGCGGTCTGCTGTTCTCTCCCCACCACTTTAAACGGCACTTCCCGAGTCAGCTCCAGCTCCAGCCACTCCAGCACCAGCGCGGTCAGACGGGCGCGCTCCAATACTTCAAACCGGGGCGAAAGGTGGTACCGGCTCCGGGCCGCCTCCACGGTCTCCTGTACTGCCAACGCCACTGCTTGCTCCCGATGGGCGTCGTTTTGCAGTGCGGTAGAGTCGCCCAGTATCGACCAGACCCGTTCCATCACCTGATGCAACAACGAGCCGCGCTCGCTCGCATCCAGCCCCGGCCCCGGATCGGCCAGCGGGCGGGCCAGCAGACGGTGCCTGGCAAACGCCCGAAACGGGCAGGCGGCCTGGTCCTGAAAGAGCGATGCCCCGCCCTCGGCAGTATCCGCCTGTGTAAGTGGTGGCGCCTTGTGATCGTCGATCTGCTCGGTGGCATCGGTCTGGCTTAATTGCAGCGCATAGGAGACATCCTCTGCCAGATGCAGATCATCAATCAGATGCAGGTCGGCAATCAGCGGACTGGGCGACAGGGGGTTGCCGTCGGCTTCCAGCACGTAACTCACCACCACACGGGGGGCTGAAGCAAGCAGACGATCAGTGATCGTGCGGGCCAACTCCAGTTCGCCTGCGGCAGTCGCCTGCGGCATGCACAGCTGCTGCTGAACCGACATGGGAATAAACGGATTGGGCGACGGGGCCGGAGGCCACTCCCCGTCGGTAAACCCCATCATCCAGACCTGGTCAAACTGCATGCCGACCGCCTCCAGCGTGCCCATCACCTGAATGGGCGCACTGTGGCCCCCTTCCGGCTGAAACACCGCCTGCCGGGCCGCGCGGCGCAGATGGTTGACCGCCTCGGGGCGGCTCATACGGGTCACCACCCGCCCCAGGGCCGAGAGTTCGGTCAGCAGATCATGCCAGCGGCTGTGGGCCTGATGGTTGTCGCTCGTCAAGACCATCTCCCCCGGCCAGCCGAGCAGTTCCAGCAGTTCATGGAAGTGCCTCGCCCAGGCGGCGGGAGATCGGTCGCCCCGTTCTTGCTCCAGCAACACGTGCCATGCGTGCAGACGAGAGGCCAATACTGGGGGCGGATCGGCCTCTCGGGCCATCCAGTCCGACAACTGTCGCAGGGATGCGTGGGTACGAAAATATTGTAATGCCCGATCGGCCAGACTGGCCCGTGCGCCCTGTTCACTGACCGCCTCTGCCAGCCACGGGGAGCGCATCGCCACCAACAGTTGGCGAATCGGCTGTGGACGCAAATCGATCGACAACAGCGTTAACGCCCCCGCCACCAGCGGTACTTCTGCCAAGGGTTGCCCTAACGACAGGTTGACCCATTCGGCAGGAAGGTCTCCTGTCTCTCCCGGTCGCAACTGGGTCGACAAGGCCCGCGCCAATGCGGTACGACGGGCCGCCAGACCGGGCACCACTACCGCGACCGATTCCGGCCCGACCCGTTCGCCCATACGGGTCCATAAGCCCCGTAACCAGCGTGCCAGCAGGCGAATTTCGTCCTCTGGATCACTCGCCGCCAGCCGACCCACCCGGGCATTTTCGGTTTTCATCGATTCAGCCGGTGGCCACTCGGTTATCTGACTGCCACGGCCAGCCAAGGCCGACAATAACGACTCAAATGCGGGAGAATGCCGATCAAACCCGGCCAGATAGACCCGCCCAGGTGCTGCCACCCACCCGGCGTCCATCGCCTCTGCAATGTTGCCAAGGCGCACCGCTGGATCGGCACAGCCCTGTTCCCGACACCAGTCCTGATAGCCATTTAACCAACCGATAAATGCGTTGGATTCGGCAGAGCAACGATGCGCTGGCCAACTGTTGGGGTCGACCTGCCATTCGGCACACCGCTGCCACGCCTGCCATGCCAGCGCAGCCGTCGAGTGCGGGTCCAGCAAGGTCATCGGGGTTAAGTCGTTGGCTGGCCCTGACTGGTCAGCCGCCACCAGCTGTTGCCACACGGTCTGCGCCTGGGCGGCAGTCAAAAACTCCTGGTCCGGCCAGACCGCGTCCCACTGGCGGCTCAACCAGACCTCCAGACTAAGGATCGGCGGCGTAGGCCACACTTCCAGCCCCTCGCTCAACCGGGCCTGATCCCAACGGCGCATCAGGTGACCCGCCAGGCGCTGATTCACTGTCAACAGCACCGCGTCCCCGTCCATCGGGGGCAGTGGGTGCTGTGATCCTAGCCCGTCGCTCACCGGGTCGAATCGGGCGGAGGGTTGTCTGACGAGATGGGGTCATCTGCGGGCGAATTATCTGCCGAGGACTCCGAAGTACTGGACGTGGCATCACTGGACGTGCTGTTCAGGTCCACCTCTCCGAGTACCAACGGCGGTCGGGTGGGTGCAGGCTGGCTGCCCAGCAGCGGCAGGGTCACATGAAATTCGGTGTGGCCCGGACGGCTTTCTACACGGATATCGCCACCGTGACGTTGAATAATGCCGTAGCTGATCGATAGCCCCAGACCGACCCCTTTGACCGCATTTTTGGTCGAGAAAAAAGGCTCGAATATCTGCGACAGGTGGGCGGCATCAATCCCTTTGCCCGTATCGGTAAACAGAATGGATACCGTTTTTTCACCCACCTCGGCACTCACAGTGACAGTTCCCTCGCCTTCCATCGCTTCTGCCGCGTTGGTCAGCAGGTTTACAAACACCATCTGAATCTGGTCGCGGGTACCGGCCACCACCGGCAGGGAGTCAGGCAGGTTGCGAACCAACCTGGCACCGGCCTGTTGCAGATACTTCTGGTTGATCAGCAGCACATCGTCCAGTACCGAGATCAGGTCGATGGCGGTCATGGTCTGATCCGACGGCAGGTGGTAGTCCCTGAGGCCTTGCACCAAGCGTGCGATGCGCTGGCTCTCCCCCAGTGCCAGCTTGACCAGGCGATAGTCGGTATCGCCCTCCGGCAGCCGCTTGACGATGCGTTCCAGACAGCCCTGAATGCCGAACAAGGGATTGTTGATCTCATGGGCAATGGAGGCCGACAACTTGCCCATGGCGGCCAGCTTTTCGCTCTGGATCAACTGGGCGCGGGCGGCCCGAAGCTGCTCGACCATGCGGTTGAATTCGGTGGCCAGGTCGGCAAATTCATCCCGTGTCCGAATGTGCACCGGCGGGCAATCGCCCGTCTCCCCAACCATGCGTGCCGCGCCCACCAATGTGTGCATCCGCCGCACAATACGACGGGTAATCCGCACCGCCAACCCGGCAGTAATGGCCAGCAGTAGCGCCACAAAACCGATCAGACTCAGATAGTTGCGCCGCGCCCGCTTGTCCGCATCGGCCTCAGACCTGACCAACAACGCCTCTTCTGCATCGCCATACCGGCCGGTAAGGTCTTGTAGCGCCAACGCGATCGTATCAATCCGGTCCAACTCGGTAAATAGCTGAACGTTGTTGAGCGCCAGTCGTTCAAACGACTCCAGATAGATCGCGAGTGAATCCAGTACCCGTTCTTGCTCAGCGGCGGTAAGGGGTGAATGCTCCAGTTCGCTGCGCATGGCCTCGACCCGGTCACGGGCCCGCACCAGAAAACCCAGATTGCCCCGTAACAGGTAGTCTTTCTCCCAGCCACGCACAAACATCAAGTCGTTACGCAGGGACTGTACCGCCCTCCGCTTGCTGGTGCTGACCTTGACCCGGCCATTGCCGCGCTGCAAACGGTCCAGAAAGATCACCAGTTCGTCCACCTCACGCACCATCTGAGCCAGCAAGCCAGCTTGCGGGTCGCCCTCGCGGGTGACCAGCAATACCACCCGCTTGAGTTCAACCTCAAACAGCGATAACTGCCCCTCCAGCATCTCCCGGTGAGGATTGGAGGGCGGCATGCCAGCCTCGTTATTGATGTGTACGATGGCCTTCAAGGCCTGACGGGTTTCACGCACCGCGCTATGGGCTGCATCCACGTAGGAACGGGTCTTCTCCAGCGCCTCAAACGGGTAGCGTAGCAAGAAGGTATGCTGGGCACTCAAGGCCGTCAATACGCCGGTTTTAATCCGCTCCAGCTGCTGCTGCACGGCCAGCCGACGCTCGAGGTGGGTATAGGTCTCTGCGGCGATACGGTCGCGCACCCACAGACTGACCAGCCCGCCACACAGGGCCAGTCCGATCATCAACAGTAATGTGAGCTTCAGGTTGCGTGATATGGTCACTGACCACCTCCACACACCAGTTCCCTATGGTGCATCGTCGCCCCTACACTCTGCCCCGGTCGAACGCTATTATTCCACTAATCCGAGCCAGCATAGGCCTTCAGAACGCCTACAATCAAGCCGTTCCATCGCCTTGGGCGCCCGAACAGGCGCGCCCGGGGCTCAGACCCGGTGTGGGTCCAGACTATCGGGAATGGCAGGCACTACCTGGTACAGGGGGCCGTCGGTTTGCGGCTGCCTGGCAGGGGTCCAGAGACGTACCGGCGCTGGTACCTCTGCCGGGGCATCTGAATAGCGGGCGGTGATGGCCGCTGCCAGCTCCAGGTCCTGCGGGTCGTCACCACAAATGACGGTGAGCGGCCCCTTGTGGTCCTCGACCACCATCAACCGGGCAGCGGGGATGCGCTCATCGGTTACCAGCCCCTGCAGCATGCCGTTTTCACCCGCATCCCGACCCACCACTAACTTGGCCCCTCCCGGCAGGCGAAAGTGACGGCCCACGGTCAGCAGCATGATCTGGTCGTGGTTCAACTCCGCGTCCGGCTCGTAGGCGAACAGGTCACGAAACTTGCGGGCAAAATTTTCATCGGTTAAAAAACAGCAGCCCCCGGCAGGCTGAAGGTAGTCATCCACCCCAAGGTCACGGGCCATGGCCATCTGCGGCTTGCGGCTGCGACCGCTGATATTACCCAGTTTATCCCGGTCGATGAGGTGCTCGCGTTCGGGTTCGGTCTTGGGCAAATTCCTGGCTGACAACGGTCGCACCAGGCGACCGTCCAACTCGGACTCCCCATTGATCACATCCATGGCCTTGCGGTTCTGGCTCATGGGGCGCTGGCCCAGCACCTCGCCTGTAACGACCATGTCGGCGCCCCGTTCACGCATGATCTCGCCAGCCTTCTTGATCATCATGGAGCGGCAATCGATACACGGATTGACGTTGGCGCCATAGCCGTGTTTTGGCTGGGTGACAATCTTCAAATACTCTTGGGAGATGTCGACGATCTCGACCTCAATGCCCAGATCCGACCCGGCTTTCAAGCCGTCGTTGGGGCGGTTGTTGGCCTTGGGGTTACCAGAGCGGCGCTGGGTTTCGGTAATGCAAAAGCCGGTATAAAAATGCACACCGGTGACCTCCACGCCCTGCTCTTGCATCATACGCACCGCCAGCGAACTGTCGAGCCCGCCGGAAACCAACGCGATGGCGGTCGGTTTTTTGATGGACGCCGAGCCGTCGGCCGGGGTATCGGTATCGTGCATGGGGAGTCTCGTCGTCTGGCCCGGATATAAATGATGAGTTGCCCACAATGGATGGCAGGCCTACACCCAATCAGAGCAATTCGTTATTCTACGAGCCAGACAATCCGTGCGCAATCAATCGCTTCGGAATGGGGACGGCAAGACAAGCGACAGCGTATCGGCAGGCAGTGGTACAGTAGAGGGGGCGCAGGCACCTCTGCTATCGGGAAATCCCACCTCCCTGCGCCTTACCTATCCACCCCGGACCCGACTTGTGGAGCTTCCGATGATCCCCCACCGCACCCGCCATTTTATTTCTGCCATCGGCACCGTTGTGCTGCTTGCCCTGCTGTCCAGCGCGACTACCACGCTGGCCCGCACTCCCGACGGCGTGAAGCTGCTGGAGGCCATTGAAGATGTATTCGTGCAGGTGGCCGAAGAGGTCCAGAACGGCGTCGTCAGCGTGACTCCGGTGCTGCCACCGATCACCATGACCGCGCCTCCCCTGCCGCCCGGTGGACACCGCCAGATGCCCCAGGGCCAGTTGCCGCCGGGGCACCCATCCCCTGGCCAGCCCAACGCTCCCGGGTTGCCGAACCATCCCCCGATGGACGGGCCGGGTGACGACGGCCCCGGTAACGGCACCGGCCTGCTGCTGGACCGTAACGGCAACGTCGTCACCAATGCCCATGTGGTCGGTAACGCCACCGAGATGCGAATCCGTCTGCGGGATGGCCGCCGGTTTGTGGCGCAGGTGGTCGGCAAGGACCCTGAGACCGATATCGCAGTGCTCAAAATCGACAGCCAGGACCCGGCCAAGCTCAATCTGCCGGTACTGCCATTGGGGGATTCAGACAAGGTCCGCCCGGGCCAGTGGGCATTGGCAGTGGGCGATCCATTTGGGCTGGACCGCACGGTAACGGTCGGGATCGTCAGCGCGGTGGGTCGTGAGGGGGTCAACCTGACCCGCTATGAAAATTTTATCCAGACCGACGCCTCGATCAATCCGGGCAACTCCGGTGGGCCGCTGTTCAACATCCACGGCGAGGTGATCGGCATCACCACCGCCATCATGAGTTACGCCCAAGGCATTGGCTTTGCCATCCCGGTCAACATGATGCGGCAGGTGGTGGACCAGTTGATCGCCAGCGGTCATGTGGACCGGGGCTGGCTGGGAATCGGTATTCAGGAGGTGGGCGAAGAGTTGGCCGCCTCCTTTGGCGTCGATGAAGGCTCCGGCGTGTTGATCAACGAGGTCTTCGCCGACCAGCCTGCCGCCATGAGCGGACTGCGGCCGGGTGACATCATCCTGTCGGTCAACGGCACGCCGGTGGCGTCTCCCAATACGCTGGCGCGGGTGATTGCGACCTTGCCGCCCGACAGTGACGCCAATATGGTCTACCTGCGCGATGGCAAACGTCGCAAAGTGAAAACCACGCTGGCCCGGCGGGACCCGGGCAGCAGCCGCAGTGCTGCCCCCACAGCGGCCGTTCCGCCGTTGGCATCCCTGGGGCTCGACCTGCAAGAGTTGACTGCTGAACTGGCCGAAAAGCTGGAGGTTTCGCCCGGTGGTCTGATCGTCGCTCAGGTGAACCCCAACGGCCTGGCAGCCCGCAAAAGCATTCGCCCCGGCGACGTGATTCGCGAGGTCAATCGCTCGCCCATCACCAGTCTGGATGAATTAAACAGCGCCATTGCCCAGGCGGACGACGGCAAGCTGTTGTTGCGAATCACCCGGCAGGAGATGGGCCGCTACGTGGTGCTGCCCCTCTCCCCCTAGGTTGCGGTGTTACTTTCCCTTGGCGTAGTTGCGATCAAAACGGGACAGGGCCATATGGGCGGTGGCCTCCATTATCCGCGCCAGCCCGTCATACTGCTCCGACTGTATTTTGCCGCGTTTCATCTGCGCAATTTCAGCCCCCTTATACCCTTTGCCAAAGCGGCCACGGGCATATAGCGCCCCTTTGGAGTAGGCCACCTGGTCAAACCCCGGTTGCGGGCGCGGCAACGGGTTGCGGCCAAACAGGTACAACTCGGTACCCGTGTGAATCACCGCAGATTTCTCTGTGCGTGTGGTGTTCTGCACGACCAGCAACGCGTCCAGCCCCAATGCGCGACGCAGTTCCTCAAGGCTGGCCGTCGATTTATGGTCTACAAACAGCCCTGCCGGAACATACCTAAAATCTCTGGCAGACACGGTCTTGTCAGGGTGCCGCTGCAGGTAGTGGCGCTGCTCACGAGCCGCCTTGGCGAATCGCTCCTGGCGCAGTTCAAAGGCGGTCAAGGCATGGAGCTGACGCCCGTCCTCGATCAACTCGGGCGGTGTAAGCAACGTCATACCGTGATCGGCAAACGCCTTTTTCAACCCGGGAACACCGTGCGCTGCCAGTTGCGAAGCAAAGTGGTTGCTCTCTTTGTCCAGTGTGCGGCCATTCCAGCGATGCCGTGGTCCCTCGTAGGGCAGGTCCATGGCGCTTACCTTGGCCGTACCTGAATCGACGATATAGAAGGAGATCAACCCCACCCGCTTCACTTTGATGCCGGCGGATTTCAGCTTTTTGACCCGACCGAACCCCTCCACATCAATCTTTTTTTCAAGCTTGGAGAGGTCGGCCCATTCGGCCAGGGTGTGTGGTCCCGCGAAGGCTAATGGCAGTGACGGCCCGACCAGGATCAACATCATGGCTGACAAGACCGCCGCCAGTTTGCAAAAAAACAGCATGAGACATCCTTTTCTCAACGGTTTTTATCGGCGCTGGCCCATCCCCTTTGGGCACAAAAAAAGAGATGGTGTAGCAGCTGCTACACCATCTCTTTTTTGATCTTCGCACGGTTGGCCTGTTTTTACCAGATGCCTCCCGAGTGGTGGTTAAGCGTGATGTACCGGGCGAGGTGGAGGGGACACCTCCGCCCGGCACATCACGGTGGGTCGGACTAGTCCTCCAACTCGTACTGCCCACCGCTGATCACGCCGGTGCTGCTGTTGTACGAACCGTTGGTCACCTGCACAGCCACCCCACCGGCGGCGACTGCTGCGAAGAAGTCGGCACGGGTGATGGTATTGCTGCTGGTGTCTTTGAAGACACTGGCACCGGTGGTATCCAGCGTCACACCCAGCACCGTCAGCAGCGGATCGGACGGAGCCGGAGAGGCATCCACCGGACCGCGCAGACGAACCTTGCTCAAGTCGGCATTACCCCGGTCACGAACCCGGGTGGCATACAGGGTGCCGGAGCTATCGCGGAAGCCGCGCACCTCCACCTGTCGGGTACCGCTCAAGCTGCCGCCCAGATAACCGTCATCGTCGCGGCTCTGCTGGGTGGCCTGCACGGTCAGACCGAACACCATGATGTCGGTATTTGCCATGATGTCGGCTGAGGAAACCGGCACCTCAAAGCGCACCCGCGGATCGCGGAAGCGGACTTTTTTGGCGGTCAGGATGCCAGAGCTGCTGTCCAGCGTGCCTTCGGCTTCGGCTTTGATGCCCAGTACCAGGTCGCCCAGCGTACCGCCAGAGAAGCGGGTGCTGGCGGTCGTGACAACCCGCTGTCCTGCGACCACGAAGTCGGCAGGAGCGATCATGGAAGTAATGCTCGACACCAACCCTTCAACCTCGGCCTTCAGGCTGGTGCTGGAGGAGGAGTTGGATGGCGAACTCAGGCCCGGTGTACGACATTCGATATCGGTCACGGTGCTTAAGCTGCTGGCACCAGAGAAGCTGCCGTCCGGGCTGGCCTTGACCTCCACCCGCTTGCCTGTGGCCAGACCGCTGCCGCAGTCACGGGGGGTCACGGAGCCTTGCAGCACCGTCAACATACCGATGGTAAACGAACTGGCGTTTTTACTGGCGACTGTGCCATTCACCTTCCAGGTGAGCAGGGCAGACTTTTTCTGGATGCGGGTAGCGCGGACCATACCGTCATTACTGACGTAGCCGGACACCTCGACCAGATCACCAGGCACCAGACTGGCGACGCTGGTCAGATCGGCCAACACCGTATCACTGGTGGAAAGAATCTCCTGCCCCATGACCTGGAGTGGATTGATCGCGGTGACCGGCCCTTTCACGGCAGTTCGGGCGCTCACCTGAACAGCGGTACCCGCGGTGAGGCTGGCGTTGGCGTCGGTGCCGACCGACACGGTAACCACCATACCCTTGCCCAGTGGAGTCCCATCAGCGCCGGTAGCGCGCAGGGCGGATTCACTGGTGGAGACGCCATTCAAGGTAAAGGCGGTGGTGGCACCGGTCTGGAAGATCCGGTTGCCATTCACATGTACGCTGCCGAATTCCGACAAGGTGCCAAGGCTGAGGCCGTCCACGACGCCGCTACCCGGTGTGGCAGGCGTTCCGCCGCCGCTGGACGAGCCGCCGACCACGCCGCCGCAGCCGGATAGTGTGGTCGCAGCGGTCAGGGCGAAGGCAACGCCCAGTAAACCTGCTTTGTATTTCTGATGCAGTTGCAAGATATGCTCTCCCATTTCAAGGGGTGGTGACTTGTTGTGAGCTGCTTGAACGACACTGACCCGGTTATCCGGGCGCGTCGTCGTCCGCTCTTGTGGGGTAGATTCCCGGCCCGGGGGAGATAGTTCAATTCGAATCGAGAAAAATCGGGAGACCCACCAGAAAACAGCCGACCTTGCCAGTGGTCATCTGGACAGACGCACACACCATTGCATCGGAGAATGCCGATCAATCAACGCTGTACAGATATCAGGCAGCGGCCAACGAGAATGGTTGGCGGCCAAAGCACCCGGAGTCGGGTGACAGGATCCGCAGAGCCGGATCAGGAGGGGGCGGGCAATATGCCCGGAGCTACGCCGGGTTGCGGCGAGCGATGCCGGTGGTGGCCTGCGAGGGCGGAATGCAGACCACCACCGACCGGACAGACCTTAGTTGTCGTCGCCCGTATCGATACGCGACACGGTGATGCGGGCCACCGGGTTGCGCCAGTCACGGTGGCTGGCGTCCAGATCGCCCACCCCGTGAATACCACGATGTACGTGGATGTACCCTTCGCCGCCTTCAGCGCTGACCCCTTCACCACCACACTGGGGGCCAGGGATCGAGGCACATAGCTCGTCGTTCATCTCACTGCCCGCGTCCATGGCAGGCAGGGTCACCACGGTCTTGCCGTTGCCCTTGGGCAGCGCAATGGCGTGAGCCGCAATGAACGCATCATTGGTGGGGATCAGCATGGAGGCCAACCCCACGTTGTACTTCTTGCCACCTTGCAACATGACATAGGCACTCTCACCCGGGCCGATCAGACCCGGCACCGAAGCGTGCTGCATCACGGTGCCGCTGGCACCCAACTCAGCGATCAGGCCGGAGGTATCGCCGGATTCGGCCAAAGCCTCCACCGACGGGCTGGCCGGTTTTCCCGGCATAAAGAACGGTGCCGCACCACCCATCTGGGTAAATACCAACGCCGGGGTGAAGTACTGGTCGGCGGTCACGTTGGTGATCTGGACCTTATACAAATGGATGTCGTCGGCTACTGCCACACTCGGGGCTGCCATCAGCAGCAGGCCGCCCATCACCGAAAGAAGTGTACGTCGCATAATGATTTCCCTTGAGTGCCGGTAATACAGGTTGACCGGAACTGGCCCACCCGGTTCCCGGCGGTTGCTATCTCCCCCTAGGGCCTGTTCACACAAATGGAAATGGTGGCGATGGCGCCTGTTTTTTCATCAGACAAGGCGTGAAATGCAGTTCGTACTCGCTGTACGGACAAATTTCACAACGCAGTATGATTAAAAAACAGGCCCATCCCGTAGGGTTACACCCTTATAAAGGGTGTAACGGCGGTGTTTCCATTTGTGTTAACAGGCCTTGGTCCCTTACGGACTCAAAGATAACCACCGGGTTTCCGGTTTCTCTCACAGAATTATCATAAGTTGATCACGGCACCGGGCAATGCGGGCTTCGTGATTAAGACAATAGCGACGGCAGCGGGCTCACCCGGCCATGGCTTACAGCGGCGTCAGCGACCCGTCCGCCATCTGCACAGTGCGGCCACACCGCTCCGCCAACTGTTCGTTGTGGGTGACCACCAGTACGGCAGCCCCTTCGTCCTGACAAAGCTGGCGCAACAGACCAAACACCTCGTCGCCGGTGTGGCTGTCCAGATTGCCGGTAGGCTCGTCGGCCAGCACCAGTTGCGGGCAACCTACCAGTGCGCGGGCCACTGCCACCCGTTGCTGCTCGCCGCCAGACAGTTCGGCAGGACGATGGTTGATCCGGTGAGACAAGCCCACCCGGTCCAGCAGCACCCTGGCCCGCTCCATCGCACCCCGCTCCCGCCGCACCAACAGCGGCATGGCGGCGTTCTCCAGCGCGTTGAACTCTGGCAAGAGCTGGTTGAACTGAAACACAAACCCCAGACTGCGGTTACGAAAACGGGCGCGGGCCTCGGCGCTGGCAGCAAACATATCCTCGCCTAGATAGCGCACGGTACCGTTGGTGGGGGTATCCAAGGTGCCGAGGATGTTTAACAGGGTGCTTTTGCCGGTACCAGAAGCCCCCACCACCGCTACCAGTTCGCCCGCATCCACCGACAGATCCACGCGCTTTAATACATCCGTATGGCGACCGTTCAGGGTGAACGATTTTTCAATACCGGTGGCCAATAACAGCGGTGAACTACTCATAGCGCAGCCCCTCCGCCGGATAGACACGGGCCGCCTGCCAGGCCGGATAGAGCGCTGCCAATAGCGAGATAATCATGGCTGCTGCGCAGACTGCCACCGCATCGCTCCAGACCAGATGGATGGGGATCTGGCTGATGTAATAGACATCCCCCGGCAGCTCGTAGGTGGACTGAATAATCCAGCAGATACCCAACCCCAGCGGGAACCCCAGCGCCGTACCGACCCCGCCGATGAGCAGTCCGATCAGCACAAAGATGGTCAATACATCCCGGCGACCAGCCCCCAGCGCCTTCAGGATGGCCACCTCGCGGCCCTTCTCCATCACCAGCATGGCCAGTGTGCCGACGATGTTAAAGGCCGCCACCACGATGATGAGCAGCAGAATCATCGACATCACCGCCTTCTCCAGCGCCAGTGCCGAGAACAGGTTGCGGTTCAGGTCGCGCCAGTCGCGCACGTAATATGCCCCTTCGAGGGTATCGCGCAGGTGGGCGGCAACTTCCGGGGCCAGATCCGGCTCCTCTACCCGCACCTCAATACCGGTGACCTGCTCCCCCAACCCTAAAAATTTCTGCGCCGAGGGGATCGACATATAGGCCAGTGACGAGTCGTACTCGTACATGCCCGAATCGAAGATGCCCACCACGGTAAAGGGCCGAATCTTGGGGATCATGCCCATAGGGCCGATCTCCTTGCCCGGTGACACCACCTGAATGGAACTGCCCATGAGGGTGCCCAGCGTCAGTGCCAGCTCTTTGCCCAAAATAATCCCCGGCTGCACCGGCCCTTGCGGGGCAATCTCGGTTTCGTCCGGGTCGAACCCGGCAGCGGCCCCTTCGGTAAGGGCCGATAGCCGACCGATCACCAGATTGCGCTCGATATCAGTCACCTCCGCCTCGCGGGCCGGGTCGATGCCCCGCAGCACCACCCCCTGCACCCCAAATTCGCTGGTGAGCATGGCCTGTCCGTAGATGAACGGTGTGGCCGATACCACCTGCGGCTGGGCCTGCACCTGCGCCACGATCGGCTCAAAGTCGGTAAACCCGCCGCCCGCATGGGTCACCACCACGTGGGAGTTGGTGCCCAGAATCTTGTCGCGAATCTCTTCCATGGCGCCGGTCATCACCGCCAGCGTGGCGATCAGCGCCGCGACGCCAAACATGACGCCAATCACCGAGATCACGGTATTGACCGACAACGCCCGCTGGCGCTTGCGACCTCGCAGGTAACGCAGGGCGATAAAGAGGGTGAGTGGCACCGGGGTTACCCCTTGGGGCGCATCTGCGGGAACAGGATCACGTCGCGAATGGAGCTGTTACCGGTCATTAACATTACCAGCCGGTCGA
>JALWRU010000316.1 GCA_026994095.1 Nitrospira sp.
CTGGCTGGACCGGGCGCGGCAGTTGGTGGACCGGGTAAACGGCCGGTTTGCTGCGCCTAAAGGCGGTTATTACTTTACTGCGGAGGACCACGAAGAACTACCGGCGCGCATGTTCTCCGGGCAGGACCAGTCGATTCCATCGGGCAACGCGGTCATGGCCCACTGCCTGCTGCGGCTGCACCATTTGACCGGGCAGGCAGACGACCTGACCCGGGCAGAGCAGGCCGTGCGACCGTTTTTGAACCATGCGGTGGGGCAGCCGCTGGGTTTCTCGCATACCTTGGCGGCGCTGGATTTGCTGGTGCATCCGCCACGGGTGGTGGCCATCGCCGCGGAACCGGATGACGACACCGCCGCCGACTGGCGCAGACAACTGGCGGCCCACTACCTGCCGGACACCCTCACCCAGAGCATTACTCCCGGCTCTCCGGCGGCCAGTGGGGTGGAGGGCAAACTGCCCATCGATGGCAAGGCTGCCGCCTATGTCTGTCAGGCGGGCACCTGCGCGGCACCGGTCACCGACTGGGACGGGTTGCGGGCGCTGGTGGTACCTCAAAAAGGGGGTTAACCGGTTGCAGTAGGCGTTCGACTGCTGCCCCTTGAGATGCCCCGGTTACCTGCCGGGCTCAACTTGCCGATATAAAGGAGGTAGACAGCATTGCCGTAAGCGGCGATAATGAAAATGACAACCATTCTCAACTTGGCACCCGGTTGAGGCTCTTTCCGGCGTGGTTGCCGGTGAATTTGTTGAGTTTCAGGCCCGTAAGGAGGGGCCCTGCATGGCTGGCGCGTATCTGATCCTGCTGAGAGAAGGGCTGGAAGCCGCGCTGGTGGTGGGGGTGATTCTGGCGGTGCTGTCCCGCATGGGGCAGATGGCGCTGGCCCGCTATGTGGCCATGGGCATTGGCGCTGCCATGTTGTGCAGTGTGCTGTTTGCGTTCGCCGCAGGCGGTATCAGCGACCTGTTCGACGGGGCCGGGCAGGAGGTGCTGAACGGCACCATTCTGGTGCTGGCCGCGCTGATGATCACCTATGTGATTGTGTGGATGCGCCGTCACCACAAGCAGGGCATGAAAGCGGCGATCTCCGAGGAGGTTCACCAACGGGCCGATGGTGGTGGGCTGGGGGTGTTTATGCTGGCCTTTCTATCGGTATTTCGGGAGGGGGCCGAGTCGGTGCTGTTCCTGTGGGGGGTGAGTGCCTCCAGCGGTGAGAGTACGGCGGTGGTCATCTCTGGCGGGTTGCTGGGGCTGGCCACAGCGGTGGCGCTGGCGGCGGCCCTGTTCAAGGGCGGTCAGCGTATTCCGGTCAAAACCTTTTTCAATGTGACCACCGTATTACTGGTATTCCTTGCTGCTGGCATGTTGTCGCGGGGGATCGGTTATCTGGTGGCGGTCGATTGGCTACCGGCGCTCATCTATACCGTGTGGGATACCAGCGCGCTGCTGTCCGAGCGCGGCGGGCTGGGTGGACTGCTGGCGATTCTGTTTGGCTATAATGCCAACCCCAGCCTCATCGAAGTACTGACCTACGGCGGTTATCTGCTGCTGGTGGTGATCTGGATACGCCTGCGGGCCATCAATGATGCCCGTGAAGCCGCAACGGCTACCCCAACTCCCGCAGCCGGGTCTTGAAGCCCAGATGGTTGCGTAACTCTGCCTCGACCACCTCCACATCCTGCGCGTAATACAGTGCCAGTCGACGCAGGTGCTGGTAGCTGTCCGGGTCCATCTGTTCAAACGACAGGCCCATGCCAAGCCGCTCAACGGTGGCGACCTGCGCAGCCACATGCAACGTTGTTGCGCCGTCCGGCAGGGTCAATGCCACATCACAGCAGGTGCCTTCAGGAAAGGGGGTATCGGTTTCGACGAACAGCCCGTTCATGCTCAGCGCGCGGGTGGTGCCCACGGTGGACAGGGGGATTGGCGCATCGTCAGCGGTGTGGATCTGTACGGTCAGGTTGACCCGGTTGCGGGTAAACTCCCGCATGACGATGGTCTCTGTCTCCTGGGAATCTGCCTCGGGGGTGTCTGGTTCCGGGGGCAGATATTCAGGGTGGTCAGGGGTTTCCATGAGATCGCTCCTTCTGCGGGGTCCGGGCAGGCCTTTGCCACCGGCTACCGGGACCCCTTGCCCTCTTTTCGGTCATCGGGTCGACAAACTTCTATTGCCAGCGTAGCCCTATATTCGGCCAGTGTTGACGGGTCGATTTGTGGTACATTCTCAGGTGGGAGCTGACCGGATTCAGGTTGGCTGGCAGGGACTTGAAAAAACCGTTCACAGCGACATGACACGATTGGTAAAACAGGCAGAAGCAATGCGCCATCGGCGCTCCCGTGTCCGGCCATTTGTGTTGGCTACGGTGGCGATCTCTGCGCTGTTGGCAGGGCTGGGCATCGCCCGTCAGGACCAGAGCAATTACGGCTTGCCTGTTGAGCAGATGGACACCGGTCGCATCTGGGTAGAGGGCACTGTGGCACCGCTGGTGGGTGGCAGCCCGTCTGCCGCACGACCGTTGCCCGTCCCCAAGGTGGCTCCTGCACCGGCCCCTGCCGCCCTCAAAAAAGAGGCCCCGATCAGCTTTTATAACACCGTGGGTAACGGTGGTGCGCCGGTCAAGATGAACCCGGCGACCCCCGCCCGCGACCGCAGCAAATTGCCGGTACCGCCACCTCGGCAGGAGGTCAAGGTGGCCGCCATCGCTCCGGAGGTGTCCCAGTCGAAGCCGGCTACTGCCGGTCAGAAGGCCGACCAGTCTACTAAGGCTAACCAGTCTACTAAGCCCAACACGTCGGCGAACGTGGCCAAGGCCAACTCCAAGGCCCGTGTGGCGGCCGCTGTGGTGGATTCCGGCTCTGCCGATAATATCTCCCGCGTGCAGGCCGAGTCTGCCGCCATTGTGGAGTCGTTAAAAAAGACCACCGAGGACGCTGGCGAGGTCTCTTCGGTGCCGTTGCCTTATACCTTGCAGGTGGCCTCTTTTTCGACGCAGGAGGGTGCCGATGAATTGGTGGACCGGCTTCAATCCAAGGATCAACCGGCCTATCTGGCGAGTGCGACCATCCCTGGCAAAGGTACCTGGTGGCGCGTGCGGGTGGGGCGTTACCCCACCCACGCAGCGGCCAAATGGGCCCGTCTGGACCTGATCCGGCTGGGGGTTGAGCCGATGGTGATCCGCGACGACGCGGGCGCAAAGAAAAAGCCGTAACCGGCGTAGGGCGGCCCCGCAGTCGCCGCCTGTGGATGACCCCCGCCTGATGCCTTCTCCCGTTTCCGCCCGCTCCGGTGCCGACCGTGACCAGTCCGCCGTCGCCGACCTGCTGGCCAGCGGTGGACGGCTGGAAAAAGAACTGCCGGGTTTTATCGCCCGCGCCCCGCAACTGGCCATGGCCGAGGCCGTCTCTGACGCCCTTGCCGACGGCCATCACCTGCTGGTAGAGGCTGGTACCGGCACCGGTAAAACCTTTGCCTATCTCATCCCGGCGCTGCTGTCCGGCAAGCGCGTGGTGATCTCTACCGGCACCCGTGTATTACAGGATCAGGTCTTTGAAAAAGATGTGGCGGCGCTGGCCACCATCCTGCCGATGGCGGGCCGGGTCGCAGTACTGAAAGGGCGCTCCAACTACCTTTGTATCTACAAGTACGGGCCGTTTATGCGGGCCGGAGGGCGGGGGGATCAGGCCGATCGGGCGGCCCTGTCCGAGTGGGCCGGAACCACCGAAACCGGCGATCTGGCCGAGTTGACCGACCTGCCTGATGACGCCCCTTTAAGGCGTGAGGTGAGCGTCACCGCCGACCAGTGTCTGGGGGGCCGCTGCCCCGATTTTGAGAGCTGTTTTATCACCGAGGCCCGTCGCCGGGCCATGCGCGCCGATGTGGTGGTGGTCAATCACCACCTGATGTTCGCCGACTTAGGGGTCAAGTCCGGCGCGTTTGGTGAGGTGATTCCCCATTACGATGCGGTCATTTTTGACGAGGCCCATCTGGTGGAGGAGGTGGCCACCTCATTCTTTGGGGTGCGGGTCAGCGGGGCGCGCTTGAAAGAGCTATGTGATGACGCGGTGCGCGAGGGTCTGGCCCTGTCGCCCACCTCGTCGCAACGGCTCGAAACCGATGCCCGTCGGGCCATGGAGCGGTGGCAACCGGTGTGGGCGTGGCTGGCGGAGCGTGGCCCTACCAATGGCCGTCAGCCCCTGCGCAAGTCTGCTTTGGGGCCACCCTTTGAGGAGGCCGCCAAGGCGCTGATTGAAGGGTTTCAACTGCTGGCGGTGGCCTTGGCCCGCCACCAGGACCACAACGACGAACTGTTTCAACTGGCCCGCCGAGCCGAGGTGATCGGCTCGGAACTGGACTGTGTACTGGGGACGCAGGTGTCCGACATGGTC
>JALWRU010000317.1 GCA_026994095.1 Nitrospira sp.
AGGAGTCTGACCGGTTGACCTCCATGGCCATCGCGTTGACCGACGCGGGAGCCAGGGTCAAAGAGCACAAAGACGGCCTGGAGATTAGCGGCGGCAACCCCGTCAAGGGCACCACCCCGGCAGTCCATGGCGATCATCGATTGGCGATGTCCATGGCGGTATTGGGTCTGATTGCCGAGGGCGAAACCGTCATCGATGCCACCCCCATTGCCACCTCCTTCCCGACCTTTGCTGACCTGTTGGCCCAGTTGGGAGCCCCGGTGGAGTCCACCTCCTGAACTCCCCCCTGTCCAGCGAAGCCTTGCCCCAGTTGGGGGGGCGCACGGCGGCTGATTTTCTACAGTCCCACTGGCAGCGTAAACCGCTGCTGGTGCGCAACGCCTTTCCCGACCTGAGCGACCCAGTCAGCCCTGAAGAGGTTGCCGGACTGGCGCTGGAAGATGACGTTTCATCGCGGCTGGTGCAACAGACCGACCCCAACCGCCCGGACGGCTGGCGGGTAGCTTACGGCCCCTTTGAAGAGGCCCACTTTACCGCCCTGCCAGAGCACCGCTGGACGGTGTTGGTCCAACGCCTTAACGAACTCATTCCAGAGGCGGCTGCACTGCTGAACCGGTTTCGCTTCTTGCCCAATTGGCAGGTGGACGATCTGATGGTGAGTTATGCAGCTGTTGGCGGCTCTGTGGGGCCGCACCTGGACCGCTACGACGTGTTTCTGATTCAGGGACAGGGCCAACGTCGCTGGCAGATCGGCGAAAAAGAGCCGGATGACTGCCCCTACGAGCGGGTTGCCGGTATCGAACTGGATGTGCTGGCCGACTTTCACCCCACCGATGAATGGGTGCTCCACCCCGGTGACCTGCTCTATCTGCCGCCGGGAGTACCCCATCATGGCGTGGCAGTGACCCCCTGCCTGACCTATTCGGTCGGTTTTCGTATGCCCACCGAACGGGAGCTCTTGATTGGTCTGCTGGAGGACAGTATCGCCAACGATACCAATAGTGGACCGGCAAAGTGGCACCCTTCGATCGATCAAGCGGTGACGGACCCCGGTTTGATCTCCGCCGATAGTCTGGCACACATGCGGGCCGCTCTGCGGCAGCTGCTGGCTGACGATAGCGCGCTCAATGAGTGGTTTGGCAGATTTATCACCCGCGCCCCCGATGGTCTGCCAGCCGTTGATGAGGGGCACCGGGAGGGAGCCCACGCCGCCGATGAACTGCAACGCCACCCGGCGGTTCGCTGGAGCTATCAAACCGATGACCGGGGCCTGGTACTTTATGCAGACGGCAACCGCTACCGCCCCACTGAAACCAGTGGGCCGGTGAATGAACTCATCCCGCTGCTATGTGGGCAGCAGCGACTCACAACCAGTGTGATGTCGGCCTTTTTAGCCGATTTCTGTTGTGCCAGGTTGTTAGACCGGCTCCAGCAGGACGGTCTGTTACACCGGTAACATGGGCCTGCCGTTTACCATCGCCGAAGTCACCTGGGACAGGCAGCGTGAACCCCTCGCCAGACTGCGCCAGACCGTGTTTGTCGAAGAGCAGTCAGTGCCGGAGGAACTGGAGTGGGACGATCAGGACGCCGACGCCTTCCATGTGCTGGCCAAGTGGCACGACGGCACCCCCATCGGCTGCGGCCGTATGCCATTGGCGGCAGCGTACAGCCTGTCGCTGCCCCCTGACCTTGCCGACCGCATCGGTGCTGCCACCCCCATCGGCAAGATTGGTCGAATGGCGGTGTTGCCGGACTATCGGCGACAGGGCGTGGGTGCAGCCCTGCTGTCTACCCTTGTTAATCGGGCCAAAACCCTGGGGCTTCCGCTGGTCATGCTGGAGGCGCAAGTGGGAGCGCTGGCCTTTTATAACCGCTACGGTTTTACCGCCTATGGGGACATCTATGTGGATGCGGGCATTGATCACCGGAAAATGGTCCGCAAATTACGCTGATTTATCCAACCTGTAGGAAAATCCTACCGGGTCAACCCTTGACACCATCGATCGCCGGGCTGTCCTATAGGTACAGAGCCAGATAAGATATCCCCACTGTTTTTCATAAAAAAACAATGATTTACAACTATTTTCATTGCGTCATGTACGGGGCAATCATCCGGTTTGGCCCGATATTTTCATACTGTTCAGTACCAGAGACTTTAAGGAGCCCACATGAAACTGCTTTGTTACTCCACGAAAAACCGTCATCAGCCACTACGCATGTTGTTGGTGGGGGCGTTGATGTGTGCCCCCCTGGCTGTTGGAACGCCCACGGTGATGGCTGCCGAACACGGTAGCGGACACCATAAAATGGGTGGCATGATGGGTGGCGAGGCGCACGGTTCCGGCCACGGCGGCTCCCACGGTATGGGCCACAAGGGTGGCGGCAAATCCATGCAGCCCCACAATGCGGCA
This sequence comes from Nitrospira sp., assembly GCA_026994095.1. GTDB lineage: Bacteria > Nitrospirota > JACRHL01 > JACRHL01 > JACRHL01 > JALWRU01. Next base: position 2,412 of record JALWRU010000317.1, read on the forward strand.
GTGCATTTTTTGCAGATGTCGCAAATGCTCGATCTGGACAGCCACCAGCAGATGAAGATTCGCCAGATACGCGATACCTATAACGACCGTAATGCTGCCGACGAAGCCCGCCTGAGTGCTGCCACAGCCGACCTGAAGAGCCTGATTCACGCCGATCCGATGGATATGGAGATTATCGATCAGGTGTTGACCAGAAAGGCCTCACTGGAAGGCCGTTTGTGGCGCGCATTTGTCAGCCAACTGCATGATATCAAAGCCATCCTGACCGATGACCAGAAGGCCCGTCTGCGTGCTAAACATATGCGCAAACACGGTCAGTAGAATCTGGCGTTGCCCGCTTGTTGGCCCGGCTGACAGGTTGGGGTTACGCTGATTAAGAGGCCTTCCGGCAGGTGCTGCAAAGGTCCGGGCGACTAACGCCCATATAACGGAGGTAACGATGATGAACATCAAGTCGATGGGTGGAGTCACCCTGTCCCTCATGGCTGCGGTCGCTTTGGCGATGGTCGGCCCCACACTGCCGGCGTTTGCCAGCGGGGGAGATCATCGAGACCGTCACTCCGGACACAGTGAGCGCCATGCGGATCGCGGCGATCACCATGCGGGTCGCCACAACGGTCATCACGCCCGCCACCACGAGCGTCATCACCGCAGGCATCATCGTCATCACAACCGTCACGCCTATGGCCACTACAACGGCTCAGGTTTTGGGCTGACCTATTACTCCAATCATCTGGGTCTGGCCGATCTGGCAGGGGTGGCGCTGCTGGCCACTGCTGTCGAATTGGGACGCTCCGACTCCTACCGACGGGATCGGGAGGTCAGCCGCCGGGAGGACCGGTACGACCACTATAATCGGGATCACTCCCCGGCAGCCCGCGACTATCCGATCAACTACGACCCGGTGGATGCGCTGCTGGACCGCTCTGCCGAGTTGGACCTGAGCTATCGTCAGATTCAACGCCTGCGCCGTCTACAGGACGATCACCTGCGTGAGACCGACCATCTGGTGGAACGCCTGACCTTCGCCCGACGACGATTGCAGCGACTGCGCAACGACCGTTACACCAACAGTAACGATGTGCGGGTTGCACGGGATCGGGTGGTGTCGCTGGAAGAGCGCCTTCAGCGGACCCACGCCCGCCACGAAGGGCACGTCAACGAGCTGTTGCGCGCCCATCGGGCTGACCGGTTAAGCAGACGCTGATCCCCGGCTGGTCTGCATCACCAAGCGCGGGTATGCTGGGGCCATGAACCCCGGCATACCCCATCTGGTCGCACATACCTGTGACGCCTGTAAACGGACCTTTCAGCTAGCCGAACACGGCCCCTCGGTGGTGGTATCCGGCTATCTGTTGTTACGGGTCTGCCCCGATTGCACCAGCGGCTACAGCGCCCGCTACGGCACTCGTTGCGTAAACTGTGACGGCTGGATCGAACCCCACTGTCAGGTGGGTGTCTATAAACTGGCCGATCAAGCAGTGGCCATCAGCCACGCGACTGTGGCCTGCAACCCGGCGGGTAATACCTTCTACGGCTATTGGGGAAAAGGTGAATTAAGCTCCCGCTTTGGCCAGATCGAGATGTGCTGACCGGCATACTGCCATGCTCCAGCCCACCCACAACATCTATATTCCGGCGGATGAACTGCAGATTCGTCAGGTGCGAGCAGGCGGCCCCGGTGGCCAGAATGTCAACAAGGTAGCGACGGCGATTGTGTTGCGCTTTGACGCGGCTCACTCCCCTTCCCTGCCCGCTGCGGTACGGCGACGCCTGCTGGCGCTGGCAGGCAGCCGGGGCACCAAACAGGGCGAGATTGTGTTACACGCCAGCCGTTTTCGTACCGCCGAAGCCAACCGCAAAGACGCGCTTGCTCGCCTGTCGGACATGATTCTTCAGGCGACTCAGGTGAAGCGCCCG
>JALWRU010000318.1 GCA_026994095.1 Nitrospira sp.
TCCTGGGTGATGCCGGTGATCTTGATGTCCATCTGCAGGGCGGTCACACCCTCACGGGTACCACAGACCTTGAAGTCCATGTCGCCCAGATGGTCTTCCACGCCGAGAATGTCAGACAGGATGGCGGTGCGGTCGCCTTCTTTGATCAGACCCATGGCGATGCCCGCCACCGGCCGTTTGATGGGCACACCCGCGTCCATCATGCTCAAGGAGCCACCACAGACCGAGGCCATGGACGAAGAGCCGTTGGACTCCATGATGTCCGACACGATGCGGATGGTGTAGGGGAAGGTGTCGTGGTCAGGGATGACCGCTTCCAGCGCACGCTGGGCCAGCGCCCCGTGACCGATCTCACGGCGTCCGGGAGGACGGCCACCACGGGCTTCACCGACCGAGAACGGCGGGAAGTTATAGTGCAGCATAAAGTTGCGGAAGTGGTTACCCTCCAGCGCGTCGACCCGCTGGTTGTCTTCCTTGGTGCCCAGGGTGGTCACGACCAGCGCCTGGGTCTCACCACGGGTGAACAGGGTGGAGCCGTGGGTACGCGGCAGGGTCGCCACGTCGATGGCGATGGGGCGTACGGTGGTGGTGTTGCGGCCATCGGCACGCACGCCTTTGTCCAGCACCATGTTGCGCATGACCGTGGCCTCGACATCGTGGACGAAGTCCTTGGCGTCGTCGGCCTGCTCACCTTCCACACCCAGACTGGCCAGCACGTCGCTGCCCACTTTGCTGGTGGCGGAGGCCCGCTCCATCTTGTCGGCGATCTGCACGGCCTCGGTCATGGGGGCGGTGGCCAGTTCAATCACGCGGGCCTTCAAGGCCTCATCCACGGTCTGCTCAGGGATCTGGCGGGTCGGCTGACCGGCGACCTTGACCAACTCGTCGATCAGGCCGACACCTTCGCGAATGCGGTCGTGGGCGAAGGCCAGTGCGGCCAGCATGTCAGCCTCGGAGGCCTCTTGCGCGCCTCCCTCAACCATCATAATGGCGTCACGGGTACCGGCCACCAACATGTTGATGTCGCTGTCGGCGAACTGCTCCATGGTCGGGTTGGTGACAAACTCACCATTGATGCGACCCACACGCACACCGCTGATCGGCCCGTCAAAGGGGATGTCGGAGATCGACAGGGCTGCCGAAGCGGCCACCATGGCGATCACATCCGCATGCCCGGTATCGTCGGCGGACAGGGTGTTGATGGTAACGATGGTCTCGTGCCAGTAGCCCTTGGGGAACAGCGGGCGGATCGGCCGATCGATCAGGCGGCAGGTGAGGGTTTCGCGCTCGGTGGGGCGTCCTTCACGTTTAAAGAAGCCCCCCGGGATCTTGCCGGCGGCATAAAATTTCTCGCGGTAGTCCACCATGAGCGGGAAGAAGTCGGCCCCGGCGCGGGGTTTGTAGTCGGATACCACGGTGGCCAATACCACCACGTTGCCGTAAGTCGCCAATACCGACCCGTGGGCCTGCTTGGCCATGCGGCCGGTCTCCAGCACGAGGGTCTCCGGGCCGTATTGGGCCGAAACCGTTTGCACGTTCATTTGCATGATTTATATTTCCTAGTGTCGCCCCCGACACCCCACACCCGGCACAAGATGACCACAAGCGAAGGTTCCCCCCGACCCTTGCGAAGAGGTTGGGGCGAGCGCTCGCTTGTGTCCACCTTGCCATGTGCAGGTCGGAGACGAATTGTAGTGGCCCGAAGGCCGGGAGGGGATTACCTACGAATCCCCAATTTACCGATAAGGTCTTGATATTTAGGCATATCGTGCCGTTTGACATAGTCCAGCAGCTTGCGCCGACGGGCCACCATCTTCAACAGACCACGACGGGAGTGGTGGTCTTTACCGTGGCTCCGGAAGTGCTCGGTCAGGTGGGTGATACGGGAGGTCAGCAGTGCGATTTGCACGTCCGGCGATCCGGTGTCGGTGTCATGGGTACGGAAATCGTTAATGATTTCCTCTTTCGGCTGTAGCGTCGACGCCATCAGGTTTCTCCAGTGAGGTTCAACTAATCGTTTTTTATAATGCGGCGGATGCGGGCGTTGGGCGCTCCGTCTGCCGCGATTTCTACCAGTGCAAAAAAGCCACGCTGCTCGCTGTACACACAGCATAAGCTTGCAGCAGGTGGCATCGGAAGGCCTGTATCTCCGGTGGGGTTTTGCCACCGCCACTCGGACATATGCGGGGCGATTCCCTGCACCATGCGTCGGGCAGTGTATTCGCTAACCACCAGTGCAGGCAAGTCAGTTAATAGATAGTCGCTGTCGTGCAGCACATCCTGAGGGCTCTCCTGTTGCAGGCGAGCCTCCAGATCGGTGAGCGAAACGGCTTCATCAATCGAGATGGGGCCGCACTGCACACGGGTCAACTCGGTCAGGTGAGCCCCCACCCCCAGATGGTCACCCAGGTCCGATACAAAGGTGCGCACATAGGTGCCCTTGGTACAGGACATGGTAAAGGTGGCGTAGGGTACATCGATGGAGATATCGGTCACGCTGTGAATGGTGATCTGGCGGGCCGGACGCGCCACCGTTTCACCCCGGCGGGCTTTTTTGTAGAGCGCTTCGCCGTCGATTTTGACCGCCGCATACATGGGTGGCGTCTGCATCTGGGTGCCGGTGCGGGCATCCAGTTGTTCGCGAATCAGCGCGTCCCAGTCCCGGCTGTCATCCAAGGCAACGGTAGCGGTCACTTCGCCGGTGCTGTCCTGGGTGTCGGTGGAGACGCCCAGTTTCATGGTGACCCGGTAGCTCTTGTCGGCATCCTGGGCCAGCCCGGCCACCTTGGTGGCGTTGCCGACGCAGACCGGCAATACGCCGGTGCCCAGCGGGTCGAGGGTGCCGGTATGGCCTACCTTGCGGGTCTTTAACAGACGACGTACCTTGGCCACCACATCGTGGGAGGTCCAGCCGGTCGGTTTGTTGACGATCAGGATGCCCGACGGTCCGGCACCGGCCGCCTTCCCTGTGGATCGGTTTGACATGGCAGCAGTTGCAGTTCCTGGTTCGAAAGAGATGGTGCTCATGGGGCCGGGTCCGTTTCCGGCAGGGGCGCGTGGGTGTCTGGCGCAACCTGATCGTCGGGTGTGGCCGGCATGTCGTGGATCAACTCGTCAATCCGGGCAGCGCGGGCGGGCAATTCATCGGCCACAAAGGTCAGTCGAGGGGTCCGCTTGATGCGCAGGTGGCGGCCAATCTCTCGTTGCAGTTCACCACCAATGGCTTCCAGCGCGGCCACCAGTTTGTCACCTGAGGTCTCGCTGCCGCCCAGGGCACTCACAAATACCCGTGCGGTGCGCAGGTCGGGAGCCGCTTGCACGCGGGTCACGGTAATCAGCCCCAACTCTGGTTTGTCGAGCAGACGTTCCACTCCCTCGGCAACAATCTGCTGCACCGCATCACCCACGCGGGTGTGACGTCGATAGCCCTTGTTGGGGAAACGGGTGGTCACTGGTCGTTCCAATAAAGCCGGGGAAAAAATCGCCTGAACCACCGGCAATTACAGCTTGGCCGCGACTTCGTCCAGCGTAAACGCCTCGATGATGTCGCCCGCCTTGATGTCGTTGAACCGTTCAAAGGAGATACCGCACTCGAAGCCCTTGGCCACTTCCTTGACGTCGTCCTTGAAACGACGCAGCGCGTTGAGAGCCCCTTCGTGCACTACCACGTTGTCGCGCACTACCCGCAGTCCTGAGCAGTTGCGCAGGATGGTGCCTTCGATCACATAGCTACCGGCCACCAGCCCGACTTTGGGGATCTGGAAGACCTCGCGCACTTCGGCACGGCCCAGTGAGCGCTCCTTGAACTCCGGTGCCAACAGCCCTTCCATGGCCTGCTTCACCTCGTCCATCAACTTATAGATGATGCTGTAGAGGCGTACGTCCACCCCCTCCTGCTCGGCCAGCTTGGCAGCCTTGGGCTCAGGACGGACAGAGAAACCGATGATAATGGCATCCGAGGCGGCGGCCAGCATGACGTCGGTCTCGGTGATGCCACCCACACCGGCGTGCAGCACCCGCACCGACACTTTATCGGTGGAGACCTTCACCAGCGCCTCTTCAATCGCCCCCAAACTGCCTTGTACATCGGCGCGTAGCACCACCGGCAGTTCTACCCGCTCGCCTTCGGCCATTTTGGAGAACAGGTCGTCCAGTGACATCTTCTTCTCGCGGGCCAGGGTGCGGCTGCGCTCCAGAATCGCGCGGGAATTGGCCACCTCTTTGGCCGCTTTTTCGTTGATCACGGCGTTGAACGGGTCGCCCGCCTTGGGCACCCCTTCCAAGCCGATAATCTCCACTGGTGTGGCGGGAGGGGCCTCTTTCATACGGG
>JALWRU010000319.1 GCA_026994095.1 Nitrospira sp.
ACCGAGATGTCTTGCCAGAAATTAGCCAGTTGCAAGGCCGTACAGATCTGATCGGACCAGCGCAGGCGCTGCTCATCCCGATAGCCAAATAACATCAGCACCAGCCGACCCACCGGATTGGCAGAGCGACGGCAGTAGTCCCTGAGGGCATCAAAATCTGCATACCTCTTGATCTCAACATCCTGGCGAAAGGCCGATAACAGATCGGAAAACAGCGATACCGGCAGGTCAAAGGTGCGAATGGTGTGGCCCAGCGCCACAAAAATCGGGCTGGGCGTCCAGTGACCTTGCACACAGGCGTCGAGCTGCTTTTGCCAGCCGTCCAATCGCCGCAGACGATGCCCCTCGTACTGGATTTCGTCGGCAAAATCGTCTGCCCGTCGGGCAAAGGCATAGACCGCACATACATGAGGGCGCAGGTGGGCGGGTATTAACACCGAAGCCACCGGAAAATTTTCGTAGTGTCCCCGTGCCAAATCGGTGCAATAACCGTAGGCCTTGGATAAATGCGGGGGAAAAGACGTCATGAAATAATGTTTGTTATAGTGTTGGGCGTTGAAGCCTATCAAAAATCTTAGCGGTTCGGGGGCCGGGCTGTGATCGCACCTGCAATCATATCCGGTGAACCCCTCTTGGATACTTATCAAATGCGCCAATTATGGCTACATCTGACCGGCGCGGACCACCCAGGCATATTAGGCCGAGTGATGGACCGGGTGGTAGAACTGGACCTGGTAGTGACCGAACTGGAACATGTCTCCGTCGGTGGTCGGGTCAATTTTGAGCTGGCGGTCGACGCCCCGGCCCACATTACCGAGACGTTTACCGGCTTGACCGATCTGGGCCCCGAACTGGGGCTGACGGTAGTCTTGCGCGAGGAGCCTCTATCGCCTGCCAACCCGGACGACCTGCAACTGGTGGTCACCCTGCTAGGTGAGCCGGTACCCGCCAGGGCCCTGGCCGCAGTAGGTAATACCCTGGGGAATCACAACGCCAATATTCAGCGAGTCGAGACCCTGGCGCGAAGGCGGCTGCACTGTATCGAGATGCAGGCCTCCATCGACCCGGCCGAGCGCGAATCCCTGGCAACCGAACTGCTTTCGGTGAGCACCCGCTACGACGTGGACATCGCCGTACAGGAAGAAGGGCTGGGTCGTCGCACCAAACGATTGGTCGTAATGGACGTGGACTCCACCCTGATTCAAAGTGAGGTCATCGACGAGTTGGCCGACGTGGCCGGAGTCGGTGAGCGGGTGGCAGAGATCACCCACCGGGCCATGAATGGCGAACTGGACTTTCATGCCTCTCTGCGGGAGCGGCTGGCCCTGTTAAAAGGTCTGCCCGTCAGCGCGCTGGACGAGGTGGAAAAGCGGCTTACCTACACCCCCGGTACCCGTTCGCTGGTGCGGGTGCTCAAGGAGATGGGGTATAAAATCGCCATCCTGAGTGGCGGTTTCACCCACTTTGTCGACCGCTTTAAAGAGGAGTTGGGGCTGGACTACGCCTACGCCAGCGAACTGGAGATCAAAGACGGCCACCTGACCGGCCAGGTGGTGGGCACCCCGGTCGACGGCGAGCGCAAGGCCGCACTGGTCAAAGAGATCGCCGAGGCCGAGAGCATCCGTCTAAACCAGGTGATTGTGATCGGCGACGGTGCCAACGACCTGCCGATGATGGGCTTGGCCGGGCTGGGAATCGCCTTCAATGCCAAACCCCGTGTACGGGAAATGGCACCCTACAACATTAACCGTAAGGGTCTCGATAGCATCCTGTTCCTGCTGGGTGTCAGTGAACAGGAGATTGAACAGGTCGAGGCCCTCTCCGGGGATAACCAGTAACTGCCAGAGCTGACCATGTCACGTACCATCCGTATATTTGACACGACCCTCAGGGACGGTGAGCAGTGCCCCGGTGCCAGCATGAACCGGGAAGAAAAGCTGCGCGTTGCCGAGCAGTTGGCGCGCCTCAAGGTCGACGTGATTGAGGCCGGTTTTCCGGCGGCGTCCGCCGATGACTTTTCCGGTGTGCAACAGATCGCCAAGCAGGTGCGCGGCCCCATCATCGCCGGCTTGGCACGGGCCATCCCCAGGGATATTGAGCAGGCCGGTGAGGCGGTTGCCCCGGCTGAACGGGGTCGCATTCACACCTTTATCGCCACCTCCCCCATCCACATGGCCCACAAGCTCAAAATGGAGCCCAGGCAGGTGCTGGAAGCAGCAGTGGCGGCGGTCAAACTGGCCCGCAACCTGTCTGACGATGTGGAGTTTTCCGCTGAGGATGCAGTCCGCTCGGATCTGGATTTTTTGTGCCAGATCACCGAGGCGGTCATTGCCGCCGGGGCTGGCACGGTCAATATCCCCGACACGGTCGGCTACGCCATTCCTGCGGAATTTGGCGAATTGATCGGCCAGTTGATGAATCGGGTTCCCAATATCGACCAGACGATTATATCGGTCCACTGCCACAACGATCTGGGTCTGGCAGTGGCCAATTCGCTGGCGGCGGTGGAGGCCGGGGCCGGACAGGTAGAATGCACCGTCAACGGCATCGGTGAACGGGCCGGAAACGCCTCACTTGAAGAGGTGGTCATGGCCCTGTCAGTACGACGCGATTTGCTCGGTGCCAGTTGTAATGTGGACACCAGCGAGATCACCCGCGCTTCCCGGCTGTTGTCATCGGTGACCGGCATGGTGGTGCAGCCCAACAAAGCCATTGTGGGGGCCAACGCCTTTGCCCACGAGTCGGGCATCCATCAGGACGGCCTGCTAAAACACAAAGCCACCTACGAGATCATGACCCCGGAGTCGGTGGGCCTCAGCGAACATGCGCTGGTGCTGGGCAAACACTCGGGTCGACACGCCTTTGGAGCCAAGCTCAAAGATCTGGGCTACCGGCTGGAAGACGACGAACTGAACCTGGCCTTTGCCCGCTTCAAAAAGCTGGCTGACCAGAAAAAAGAGGTGCTGGACGAAGATCTGGACGCCATTGTTTCTGACCAGATTCACCGCATCCCCGAGGCTTATAAACTGTTGCAGTTGAATGCCTCCAGCGGCACAGAGAGCCAGCCCACCGCCACCGTCACCCTGTCGATCAATACGGTCGAGAAGTCCGCCACTGCCGAAGGTGAAGGGCCGGTGGATGCGGCCTATCGTGCCATCGCCGCCATTACCGGTACCCAATCGCGGCTGGCGGCCTACATCGTACAGGCCATCTCTGGTGGCACCGATGCTCAGGGCAGCGTAACGGTCAAAGTGGAGGACGGTGGCCGTATCTTCACGGGTCAGGGGGCCGACCCGGACATTGTGCTGGCGTCGGCGCGGGCCTATGTAAACGCGCTTAACAAGGTGGTGTACTGGCAGTTTCACCGAGCGCGCATGGCAGGCCCCTAACGGCCTGCGGGGGCCGCCACCCCGCCCCCCGGAGGGGTTTTAAGCCGCGCTGCGCGCGGTGTTTTATTGCCTCCGGCGGGCGGGGCGGTCCCCGCTGACCTGTAAATTTAGACCGCCTAACCCCTATTTTATTTAACGGCCTGCGGGGGCCGTCGCCCCGCCCCCGGAGGGCTTTTAAGCCGCGCTGCGCGCGGTTTTTATTGCCTCCGGCGGGCGGGGCGGTCCCCGCTGACCTGTAAATTCAGATCGCCTAACCCCTATTTTATTTAACGGCCTGCGGGGGCCGCCGCCCCGCTTTTTTACCCCCCTGCATTTCGTCACCGCTCCCAACCCCGTATACTATCGGGTTCCATCAAGAGTCTTATGGCGGCCTTTAGCCGTCTTCTATTATTCCCTGCCGGTGGTGTGATTCCCGGCAACGGACAGGACGGTTATCTATGTACACCATTCCCGCAGACCGGCAGCAACCGGTGCAGGACATGTTCTCTTCCATCGCTCGGCGTTACGACCTGAACAACACAGTGCTGTCCTTCGGGCTGCACCATCTGTGGAAGGAGCGCACCGTGCAGCAGGCCGATATGCCGTTTGCTGGCAGAGCCGCCGATCTGTGTGCCGGAACCTGCGATCTCGCCGCCATGCTGGCCCGCCGGGGCGGACCGGACTGCCGGGTGGATGCCCTCGACCTGAACGGCGAAATGCTGGCCGTGGGTCAGCAAAAACTGATCGCTGAAGAGTTGGATAAGCGGGTCACAGTGACCCGTGGCAACATGGAAGAACTGCCGTTCGAGTCTGGCGTCTACGATGCCGCCACGGTTGGCTTTGGTATCCGCAACGTGGTAGACCGCAAAAAAGCCTTTGGTGAAATGGTACGCATCTTAAAACCGGGAGGACGAGCGGTCTGCCTGGAGTTCTCCCGACCGGTCAATCCGGTGCT
>JALWRU010000320.1 GCA_026994095.1 Nitrospira sp.
GATGTGGAGTTGCCCTACTTTAAGGACACCCCCACCCCCAAAGGGTTGCAGCAGATTCTGGCACGGGCGCAAGGCCACCCGGCGGAGCAGTTGGTCAATACCCTGATGGTGCGATCACTCAAACAGGCGCGCTACACCGAGCAGCACATCCCTCACTTTGGGCTGGCGGCGGAGTGTTACGGCCACTTCACCTCACCCATTCGGCGCTACCCGGATCTGATGGTGCATCGGCTGGTCAAACACCGTCTGGCAGGCAAAAAATGGCAGGGTCTGTCCTGGGTCAAGAGCCTGCCGGAGACCGCCCTCCATTGCTCCGAACGGGAGCGCCGCGCCATCACCGGCGAGCGGCGGGTCAACGACATTAAGAAGGTCCGCTATCTGGCCAACAAGGTGGGCGACCGGTTCGACGGTGTCATCTCCAGCGTGACCCGCTTCGGACTGTTTGTCACGCTGGAAGGCATCGGTTACGAGGGGCTTGTACCGGCAGAGTCCCTACCGGGCAAGGTCAGCTACGATGAGCGCCGTATGCAGTTGCAGGACAGCACCAGCAGCATGAGCTACCGCATCGGCGACCCCTTGAAAGTGCAGATTGTCAAAGTAGATACGCTGGCGGCAAGGGTGACGCTGGACCCGATTGAAGAGTAGCAAACCACCGCAGGGCCAGACCGGAGATCCCTACATCTCCAATTCAACCCTGCGGCGATTTGCCTGACGGCCACCGGCCCCTCATCCGTGCAGGAGCGGGCGGAGCGTCAACCTGTTGCAGACGGCAATCCAGCCGATTGCGACTGACCTCATACACCGTGGGTTCCACTTTTTGCCAATAAGGTTCAATGGGGGTTCCATTTTTATGTCGCCGGGCGGGTGCGACGGGCAGGAACCCTATAACCAGCGCCGTACCCGCTGTTTGTACGCCCGGTACTCTTCACCAAAGCGCGCCTCCAGCGCGGCCTCTTCGGCCCGCACGATGACCGCGCCCACATAGGCCAGCGCCAGCAACGAGCCGACTGCCATCCACGGGTTGTTGGCGATCACCGCGATACCAATACACAGCACCGTCAGCGCCACATAACCCGGATTGCGGGAGTATTCAAACGCGCCGTCGGTGACCAGCGTTTGCGGTAGTTTGCGGGCGTCAAAGGGGGTGCCTGCCCGCTTGAATGACCGTAGCGCCGGGCGTACTGCCCACAGGGCGGTAATCATGAGCAACGGCCCCAAGGTATAGCGAATCAACTCCGGCAACAGCCGGATGGGTATGAAGTATTGCACCCCGTACCCGGCGATCAGACCGATCAAAAAAACAGCGGGCGGGATCAGGCGGATGCCTGAATCGCCGGGCGGCAGGTGGGGGGGTTCCAATGGTGGTGGGCCTTTCGCAACGGGTGGGGGGTGCAAAAGGATAACCGTGCAGGTTAGTGGGCTATTCCAGTAGCAGGTGATGCAACTGGTCGGGGGTATCGGGTAACGCCGGGATGTGACCGGTCAAGCGGACTGGTGCGTGGCAGTCACCAAATCCCCCACCATAACCCCCAGCCGCTGACAGGCATTGCCTTCCCGCACAAAGATCTCCAGATAGCCACTACTGCCCACCAGCGCCGCAAGGGTGCCCGGTCGGCCATCCGAATAGGTGGTCACCAGCGGTACTGCATCGCCACCGACCTGTAGCTGCTTGAACTGCGTCGCCAATGCGCCCGGCAAGGATGTCACCAGATTTCCAAAATGGTCGATGTGCAGCACCTCGCCCTGCCATCCGGCAGTATTTTCGATTGCAGCGGGCAGGGGAGTGCAGGGCGGGTCGTCGATCTGCGGACCGAACTGTTCCAGTGCCACCCCGGCTGCCAGATGAGCGGCTGCCGGTGCCAGCAGGTCGCGCCCGTGAAAGGTCCGACAGGTGGGCGCGGGTAGCAGTTCGGACGGTTCAATGCAGTGTGCCACCACCGGGCCATCTGCGGCCAATAGCGGCCCCAGTAGTGCCCCGTCCGGCTGGTCCGGGCCGATGTACTGGGCATGACGGCCACGGGCCACCAGCGCCCGCCGGTCGCTGCCCACCCCCGGATCGACCACCACCAGATGGACAGTCTGCGCCGGGAAGTGTGCCACCGCCTGACCGACCACAAAGGCCGCCTGCCGGGCATTGTAGGGGGCTACGTCGTGACTTAAATCGACAATCCGGGCATCGGGAAGAATGCTCAGAATCACCCCTTTCATCACCCCCACATACGGGTCTGACAGACCAAAGTCGGTGGTCAGGGTGATGATGGGTGACATCAGATAAACGAGACTTCCTGAATCTCGTACTGGCGGGTGCCTGCCGGGGCCACCAGCGTGACTTCGTCGCCAGCGCTTTTACCGATCAATGCCCGCGCCATGGGGGACCGCACCGAGATGCGCCCGCTGCCCAGATCGGCTTCGGTGATGCCGACGATCTGGTAGGAGACCTCTTCTTCCGAATCCAGATCGACCAGTTCTACCGTGGCACCAAACATGACCTTGTCGCCCGACAGGTTGGCCACGTCGATCACCTCGGCGGTGGCCACGCAGGTCTCCAGATAGTTGATGCGGCCTTCAATCTTGCCTTGCAGGTCTTTGGCAGCGTCGTACTCGGCGTTCTCTGACAGGTCGCCGTGGCTGCGGGCCTCGGCGATGGCCTCGATTACGTTGGGACGGTCGACGGTTTTGAGCCGCTCCACCTCTTTTTTAAGTGTTTCGTAACCTTCTGCCGTAATGGGCTCGCGCATGGTTCTGATTCCTTCAGATGATCGGTGCGGGAGGGGCTGCGCGCCACCGACCCGTGGGGTGTCTCGTTAGTTGAAGTAGTCTTGCAGGGCCTTGACCTGCACACCCTTGTGGATGAGCGCGTCGATGGCCCCCACCGCCGCCCGTCCGGCAGCGATGGTGGTGAAATAGCTTACCTTGCGGGCAATGGCTTCACGCCGCAGGGCAAAAGAGTCTTTGCGTCCCGTGGTATTGCCCACGGTGTTGATAATCATGCTCACCCGACCGGCGGCGATCTCGTCCACCACGTTGGGTGGCCCCTCCACCAGTTTGTTGATACGGGTTACCGGAATGTCGGAGGCCTCCAATACCTTGCAGGTTCCGCCGGTGGCCAGCAGTGAGAAGCCCACATCCACCAGTTGGCGGGCCAGGGGGATCAGTGCCGCCTTGTCTGCATCCTTGACGCTCAAAAAGGCCACCCCTTCGGTAGGCAGTGCCGCCCACGCTCCGGCCTGGGCCTTGGCAAAGGCCTGTGGGAAGTTGGTGTCGATCCCCATCACCTCGCCGGTAGAGAGCATCTCCGGCCCCAGCAGGGTATCCACACCGGGGAACTTGTTAAACGGAAACACCGCCTCCTTGACCGCAACATGAGAGGCCGATTGCGGATAGAAAGCGGGTGCTTTGATGTCCTGCTGTTTGAGGGTTTTACCCAGCATGCAGCGGGTCGCCACCTTGGCCCAGGGGATGCCGGTGGCCTTGCTGACAAACGGTGCCGTGCGGGAGCCGCGCGGGTTGACCTCCAGAATGTAGAGCTTGCCGTCCTTGACTGCGAATTGAATGTTCATCAGCCCCACCACCTCCAGCGCAAGGCCGATGGCCTGGGTCTGTACGGTGATCTGGTCGATGATGTCGTTGCTCAAGGAGTAGGGCGGCAGGGCGCAGGCCGAGTCGCCGGAGTGAACCCCGGCCTCCTCGATATGCTCCATGATGCCCGCTACGATCACCTCTTCACCATCGCAGACCGCATCCACATCCACCTCGGTGGCGTCGGCCAGATACTGGTCGATCAACACCGGGTGCTCTGGTGAGGCCTTGACCGCACGTTCCATGTACCCCAACAGGCTGTCGCTGTCGTAGACGATCTCCATGGCCCGCCCGCCCAGCACGTAGGAGGGCCGTACCATCACCGGATAGCCGATGCGACCAGCCACCTCCAGCGCCTGATCGACCGACGTGGCAACACTGCCGCTGGGCTGCAACAGATCCAGCTCGATTACCAGACTGTTAAAGCGTTCCCGGTCTTCGGCCCGATCGATGGCGTCTGGTGAGGTGCCCAGAATCCTGACCCCGGCCTCTTCCAGCGGCACCGCCAGTTTGAGCGGCGTCTGGCCGCCGAACTGCACGATCACCCCGGTGGGCTGCTCGGTGCGCACGATGGCCATCACATCTTCAAAGGTGACCCCTTCAAAATAGAGCCGGTCGGAGGTGTCGTAGTCGGTGGAGACCGTCTCCGGGTTGCAGTTGACCATGATGGCCTCGTGCCCCATCTCCTGAGCAGCCATGGTGGCGTGTACGCAGCAGTAGTCGAACTCGATCCCCTGAC
>JALWRU010000321.1 GCA_026994095.1 Nitrospira sp.
GTACGGCGACGCCTGCTGGCGCTGGCAGGCAGGCGGGGCACCAAACAGGGCGAGATTGTGTTACACGCCAGCCGTTTTCGTACCGCCGAAGCCAACCGCAAAGACGCGCTTGCTCGCCTGTCGGACATGATTCTTCAGGCGACTCAGGTGAAGCGCCCGCGCCGCCCTACCAAACCGAGTCAGGGGGCCAAAAAACGGCGAATGGCCAGTAAACAGCAGCGCGGCGATATCAAACGTTTGCGCGGTCGGGTCAGTTCTGACGATTGACCGCCATCCACTAATTGGCTAAAAACAGCTCGGAGTTAATGGCCACAGTGGGGACAGCGGTTTCATCCAGCACCAGATGGGAGATCTGGTCCAACCCCTTGTTCCCGGACGGGAAGTGCGACAGATCCAGCGCCTGAGACTGCTGCCAGGTGGACATATTCTCTAAAAACATACCGCAGGCTTCGCTGTAGCGATCTCCTGCCGCATAGAGCACACCATACCGTCCCACCGGCACATGGTTGATCAATGCCGACTCGTCTACCCGCAGATAAAACGAAAGCTGAACCACCCCGTCCTGATCCCTGAGTTTGACCACCACATCCTGATTGGTATGGTTGGTGGCCGCCACCGTATGTGGGCCGATGGCATGCTCCACCAGTTTGGTTCCACTCACCGGAAGCACCCCCTGACGGCTTTCGCACCAGGCCAACAGGCCCTCTTCACCGCTCCCGACCTCTACGTCACGAGCAGGAACAAACCCAACCACCGGACCAATGCGAATACGCACCCAACCCTGGTGGTCGTCTCCGGGGATGGATGGCCCCAGCCGTTCCACCGTGTCGAACCGATCCAGACGCATCAGTTCTGAAAACAGGTTGCCCGGTCCGACCCGCAGGGACTCACCATGCACTGCAATATGAGACAACTTTTGCTGGGGAGCAGAGGCGCTCGAGCCGTCTGTCTGCCCCACTTGACCAGCGCCAGGGGACTCCCTGGTACCATCCGATTCGTCGGGTGGTGCGGATGTGGTGGGCGTTTTGCTGTTGCCGGTCGCCGGGGCCAGCAGCATCTCTTGCTGCGCAGCCAGTGACGGCTCCTCTGACGGGGTTACGGGGGTGCGGGCCAGTGTCGGAATCAACAGCGTAAGGATCAACACCAGCAAGATGCCGGGGGCCAGTTGCACCAGAGTGGATAGCGGGCTGGGGCCCCAACTGTTGTTCAAGCGAGGGGGATCACCTTCGGCAACAATCCCCCGCAGGATGACTGCATCCGGGCCACTGGGGCTGATTTTCAGGGCCTCTGCCGCCAGCGCCCGTGCCAATTTATCACGCCCCTCGCGGGCAAACGCGGTGGCTTGATAGGCCAGTAACCGGTGGTTGGCGTTGGCGGGAAGCTCACCGCCACGGGCGTTCTTCCAGATTGCTTTCAGCGCCTTGACCGGGCCGTCGGGCCAGCCCAGCCAGCCCAGCCCCCAACACAACAGACTGGCGGCCACAGCCACATCCCGCGCACACTTGGGGCAGTAAATCCCCTGCACCTGATCCTGGCGTACGTGGGAGATCTCACCGATCACCTTTTCAAAAATAACGTAGCGCGGTTGTGCGCTTACCCGGTTGCAGCGGCTGCACGGTACCGGCGAACCGGTGGCCCGACCGACCGCGTCGCCTCCGGGCGCTTCCGTGGCCAGATCGGAGGTGTCGTAGCGGGCCCGCCGCTCCGGATCAGAGAGTACCCGGTAGGCCTCGTTGAGTGCAGCAAACTGCTCTGCGGCCCCTACCCGCTGATTGTGGTCCGGGTGCAGCCGTTTGGACCGCTGGCGGAACGCCATCTTGATGGCGCCGGAGGAAGCAGTAGGCGCAACGCCCAGTATGCGGTAGTAGCCTTCTCGGTCCGCGTGACCCATGACTGCATGGTAGCTGTTTTTACGCACTCCTGTCTGCCTCTGCCGTCAATCCTGTGAGGTTTATCAAAAAATATTTCATCTGCCGGTCAACCGTGCACCGACCGGGGCGTTGTTCCTCCTGACGGCTGGCGATCACGCGGGCTGCATGAACTGTTTTCCGGCGGTGATCGGTGCACACCACCCACCCCCATTGCAACGAGGTACTCTGTGATGTCTCCTACTTCAATATTTTTCATGCTGGCGCAGCGGATACGGCACGCTGGCCGTCGCACTGCCCGCCTGATTACCGGGCTGATGGCAGTGCTGGCGCTGTCGGCGGTGCCGCTCATGTCGGGCTGCGGCGGGGGTGCCGCAACCGGTGACAGTGGTCAGTTGCTGGTGAGCCTGACCGATGCAGATGGCGACTTTATCGCCTATGAGGTGGACGTAGAATCCCTCCAGCTCACCCACCGGGACGGTACCGTGGTTGAGGTGCTGCCCATCAGTACCCGCGTGGACTTTGCCCAGTACACGGATTTGACCGAGTTCCTGGTGGCATCAACCCTGCCCCGTGGCGACTATGTGGCAGCCAAAATGCGGCTCGACTATAGCAACGCCGACGTACAGGTGGAGGTGGCTGGTGCCCCGGTGGCCGCTGCGGTGGTCGATGCAGACGGCACCTCGCTGACCCGGATTGAAGTGGACGTCAAACTCGACGACCGCAACCATCTGCCCATCCGCCCAGGCATCCCGGCGCATGTGGTGTTTGACTTTGATCTGGCCACCTCCAACAAGGTGGACCTGACCGACCCGACCCTGCCGCTGGTGATGGTCGATCCGGTGCTGCTGGCCAGCATCAATCCCGACACCACCAAACGCCACCGGATACGTGGCCTGCTGGACCAGGTCGAAGTCGCCGAGAGTGAGTTCTCGCTGCATGTGCGACCGTTTGGCCATCGGGGTCCGAACCACGATTTTGGCTCCTTTGATGTGCATACCGCCAGCGACACCATGTATGAGATCGACGGTGTTTCCTACACCGGCGAAGCGGGTCTGCTGGCGCTGTCCAACAAACCGGAGCGCACTCCGGTCGTGGCCTTTGGCAAGGTCAACCGCCACGACCGCACCCTGCACGCCAGCCATGTGCGGGCCGGGACCAGTGTGGACTGGGGCAATGCCGACCGGGTACGAGGTACTGTGGTGGCCCGTGACGGCGACCTGCTGACCCTGCAAGGTGCCGCACTGCGGTGGGCACACCCGGCAACTGACGCGATCACCGATCAGCGTAACGTCCACCTGCGACGGCAGATCGTCAAGGTGCAACTCGGCCCGGACACCCGGGTGACCGGCATGGGCGGCACCGATGAACTGCTCGACAAGGACGATATCTCGGTGGGCCAGCGCATTACTGCCAAGGGTATCTGGCTGGTGAATATCGCTGCCGCCATTGTGGCACCGGACTTCCCCACCCTGGATGCCAGCCAGGGCCATGTGCGACTGCGCTCCACCGACCTGGCGGGTACGGTGGTGGCCGTCACACCGGGTGAACTGGTGGTGGAGGTGGCCCACTTCAACCGCCACCCTGTCGGCCAGTTCAACTTCGCCGGTACCGGTGCCACACCCGACACCGATGCCGATCCGCTCCAGTACCAGATTGCCACGGGCGATCTGCTGCTGGACCACTTGACGGTTGGTGACCGGGTACGGGTGTGGGGACGGGTCGCTCGCTTCGGTACTGCCCCCGCCGACTTCAGCGCCCGCTCGGTGAGTGGCCCGCCAGTCGTAATCGACCGATTCGGCTTCCTGCGGGTGGCCTGGACCCCGGCCACCACCACCCCGGTGATGGCGTCCGGCCCGGATGGTCTGTCGCTGGACCTGACCGACAGCCCGACCATTCATCATATTTACCAGCGCCATCAGATCACCGACTTGGCCACTCTTAGCGGGACCAAGGTAGTGCCCCCGGCAAACGGATATGGTGTCTATGCGTTGATTCATCCGCGCGGGAGGACCACCCTGTTCCGCACCTTCGCCGCCTTTGAAGAGGCCCTCAGCAAGCATCTGGCCGACAACGGCAAGGTCTCCCGTATGACCGGCTCCGGTCAGTGGGACGGGGCGACCCTGTCGGCCCGCACGCTGATGGTGTGGGCACCGCGCCAGCCGCGCCCGATCCCGATCGATGTGCGACCGGTGGACCGTGTCCACCCGGTTGTGCGTGCAGTCCCGGTCATGCAGTAAGCTCCTGCATGACGTCGCTCCATCGGCAGGGTATGGCCTACCTACCCACCCCTGCCGGTGAAGCGGCTCCTTGAAATCGCGGAATTGATCCGCGTACAGCCCGTACCCGCCAGCGGGTTGTCTGTCCCCGTCCCCCGGCACCCCGGCCG
>JALWRU010000322.1 GCA_026994095.1 Nitrospira sp.
CCGGACCTGTTCTATGCGGGCAACAAGTTCCGTGAAAGCTGGCTGCAACAGTGGTTGCACAAGCCGACCCGCATCCGCCCGGCGGGGGCGTTCTATGGCGACCACATCAAGGCCACCGACAAGTGGGACACGGTCAAGACCGATACCCTCACCAAGCACCCGGCCCTGAGTAAAAAAGAGGCCAGGCTGGCGGCTGCTGCGCTGATGGGCAAACAGGGGCACAGCGAGCTGATCGCAGCGGTCACCTTAAAGCCCGCCTCCATCTCCCTGATGATGGGCGACATGATGTTCGACAAGTTCAAGGGCTGTATCGCCTGCCACCAGAGCGGGGCCGATTATGGCGGCTTCTCCGGGCCGGAGCTGTATACCGCATTTGACCGGCTACAGCCGGAGTTCATCTACAGCTACATGGACAACCCGCAGGCGTGGGACCCGAAAATCTGGATGCCGCGACCGGGCCTCAAGCCCGTCGACCTGAACAAGCTGGTGGACTATCTGAAAAAAGTCGCCATCGCGGAGAAAAAGGCCCAATGAACAGAACCCTCGTCGGACTGATCGCGCTGGCCGCCCTGTTGATGCCGCTCTTGCCGAGCGACAGCTACGGGGCCACCGGCAAAGAAAATTATGCCACCTACTGTATGCAGTGCCACGGCATCAACGGCACTGGTAAAGGCATCAACGTGCGCGACATGGCGGTACAGCCACGGGACCACACCGATGCCAAGGCCATGAACGGGCTGTCGAATGACCGTCTGTTCAAGGCCATCAAGGAGGGCGGACCTGCAGTGACCAAATCGGTACTGATGCCCGCCTGGAAATCGATCTTCACGGATGAGGAGATTCGTGATCTGGTCGCACATTTGCGGGTGCTGTGCGCCTGCACGGGACCTCAATAAATCACAACTCCCGACAGGAGGGCAGGCCCTGCCGGGTGGCGATAACGCCCTGTCAATACTTAGTGAGAGAGACCACAACATGAACTGGAACAAGACACTGGCAGGATTGGCCGTCGCCATCGGCGCGGTGGCCGTGATGGGCACCGGCGTGGCCGAGGCCAAGGTGGTGAAGGTGACCCTCACCGCCAAAGAGGTGAAAACCGTCATCGACAACAAGGGCACCACCCAGATGAGCTGGACCTACGACGGGGCCATTCCGGGTCCGGTGGTGCGGGCCACCGTGGGCGATACCGTTGAGTTTACCCTCATCAATGACAAGAAAAACAAGGAGTCCCACTCCATCGACTTTCACGCCGCGCGTGTGAATGTGCTCGATGAGTTCGCCCCCATCAAACCGGGCGAAACCAAGAAGTTCACCTTCCCGGCCACCAAGGTCGGCACGTTCTTCTACCACTGTGGTGCGCCCAACATGGCCCAGCACATCGCCCGTGGCATGTCGGGTGTCATTATCATCGACCCGAAGAAGTTCACCAAGAAGTTCCCCAAGCCGGATCGTGAGTACGTGCTGATCCAGCAGGAGCTGTATCCGGACGTGACCAACGTGGACGAGATCATGGCGGGCAAGTGGTCGAATGTGGTGTTCAACGGTGGCGTGCTCAAGTACGACCCGGTGCACGACCCGGCGGCTACCCAGACGCTGGTTGCAAAACCGGGTGAGTTGGTGCGGGTTCACTTTGTGAACGCCGGTCCGAACGAGTTCTCCTCGTTTCACCCGATTGCCGGTATCTGGGAGCGGGCCTACCCCTCTGGCAACCCGCTCAACGTCATGTACGGCATGCAGACGCTGGTGGTCGGCCCCGGTGATGCGGCCTCGATGGATCTGATCTCGCCGGTTCCCGGTGGTAACGCCATCGTAACCCACTCGCTGAAGGCCGCGTTGACCGGTGCGATCGCTGTGATCGTATTCTCGGACGATGCGGACCCGAGCATGGGGCGCGGCGACAAGATCCTGGTGCGCTAAGGTAGTTGCCTGGGATCGGTGGGGTGGCACTCCCTCTGCCACCCCACCACTTGATCTTCTACCGGCGTCCGCTTTTGGCGCGTGAGCGCCCCCTCCGGCTCGGGCAAATCCTCGACGTACAGAAGTACGCCTCTGGTGTTGCCCTCGCCTGCGGCGACCCTCACACACCAAAATCGAACGCCTACGTCGGGTGAGGGGATGGGGGAAAGGGCCAGCCTGGCAATAGGCTGGCCCTTTTTTCTTTCTATCGGCGTCCGCTTTTGGCTTGTGGACAACCTCTCCGGATCGGCGAAATCCTCAACGTAGCGCTGCTACGCCTCCGGTTTCACCTCACCTGCGAGAACGCCCACAGGTCAAAATCGAACGCCTACGATGGGGGAAAGGGCTGGCCTGTTATCAGGCTGGCCCTTTTTTTGTTCTGCAGGATTGGTCACCCCCTGCCCCGTGCAGCATGGTGGCCCGTTTGTCCACCGTTTCCCTGGTTTGCTGCCCTTTGAGGTCTCCTGACAGTGTGGTGTCAGTAGGGGGGTGGCATACTGCTGCTGTATTCGTCGGATTGGCCGACGGGAGTGGTGTTGTTTGGGGAGCCTGTGTCCATGAGTCCTGTCTGTCTGTCGGTGCAAGTGCCAGTAGCTCCGGCCATTTTGGTGGCCTACCTGTCCGACCCTCACAACCTGCCTGAATGGGCCACCGAGTTTTGTCTGGCCATTGAAACGGTTGACGACCACCATCGGGTCACCACCCCCGCAGGGCCGGTGGCGCTTACCATCGTCAGCCATGCTGACAGCGGGGTGGTGGATATGGTCACTCGTGCTGAAGACGCACCAGAGGAGACCCTCTATACCCGTGTGCTGCCCCGGCCCGATGGTGACAGCGAATGGCTGGTGACAGTCTGCCCGTCGCCGGACGCCCCGGCTGATCTGCTGGCGCAGCAGCAAGCGGCCCTCAACCGTGAGATGCACACGGTGCAGCAGCTGTTTGCTGAAGCGCAGATGCAATGTTGCGTAGAATAGAATCCTCCTGTTGCCGCCCCCCTTTGGCTTTTTGACCCTGTTGGACTGTTATGCGTCGTGCCGATCGACTGTTCAGCCTGACCCAGCTATTGCGGCCCGGTCATGTGACCACCGCCCGCGAGCTGGCGGAGCAGTTGCAGGTCTCGGAGCGGACCGTTTACCGGGATATTCGCGACCTGTCCCTGTCCGGTGTGCCGATCGCTGGCGAGGCGGGTGTGGGGTATACCGTCAGCGACGGGTTTTCACTGCCGCCGCTGATGTTCACCGCCGAGGAGTTGACCGCGCTGGTATTGGGGGCGCGCATGGTGCAAAGTTGGGGTGGTCCGGTGTTGGCGGGGGATGCGGAGCGGGTATTGAACAAGGTGGCGGCGGTGCTGCCGGAAGGGATGCAGGAGCGTATCGATTCCACCCCGTTGTTTGCGCCCGCCTTCTCTGGCGTCAGTCACAACGTGGGCAAGACCTTGGCGTTATTGCGCGATGCGGTGGACGCCCGGCAGAAGATTACCCTGGCCTATACCCGCGACGACGGCCAGCAGAGCCGCCGCACCGTGTGGCCGCTGGGGTTGTTCTTTTGGGGGCGGGTCTGGACCTTGGGCAGTTGGTGCGAAATGCGGGGGAGTTTTCGCAATTTTCGCCTCGACCGGATGCAGTCGGCTTCCGCCACCGAGGAGGTCTATCCCGAGACGCCGGGCCGCACCTTGCGGGATTTAATACGGGCAGAAAGCGAGCGTTGTGAAAAAGAGTAACCCCAACGATGCAGCCGAGCGCCGCTTCTGGCAACTGGCGGCAGAACTGATCGACGACCCGGACTATCCCCATGTGGCCGAGGGCACCTTGATGGGCTTTCGCTGCCTGCAGGTGAACGGAGCTTTCATGGCAGTCGTCACCCGTCAGTCGCGGCAGTTAGTGGTCAAGCTGGATAAAAAGCGGGTGGCCGAACTGATCGAAAGTGGTGAAGGGTTGCCCTTCGCCCCGGCTAAAAAAGTGTTCAAGGAGTGGGTGGAGATCGTCGGTGACGGCGACACCCAATGGCGGGATTTGATGCGAGAGGCGGCCCGCTGGGGGGCGACGCGTTAGCGTCATCCCGATAGGCGGCCCAAACCGATTACTAACAGACCGGGCGACCGGCAAGGAGGACAATATGGCAGCCAGTGACAATCAATTTATGTGGTACGAACTCCAGACCAAGGGCATCGATGACGGTCTGGCGTTTTACAAGGCCCTGTTTGGCTGGACCAGTGAGGTATGGGAGGGGGGCGAGGGTGCCTATCACATGCTGAAGCTTAACAACGAGCCGTTCGGCGGTGCCATGGAGATTCCGGCGGA
>JALWRU010000323.1 GCA_026994095.1 Nitrospira sp.
AACTGTACAAGTTCACCGACATGCAGACCAGTTTCGGGGTCAACATGGTGGCGCTGGTGAACGGCCAGCCGGTACTGCTGGACCTGAAAGCCGCCTTGACGCACTTTTTGGATCACCGCCGTGAGGTGGTCATCCGCCGCACTCGTTTCGAGCTGAAAAAGGCCAACGCCCGCGCCCATATTCTGGACGGTCTCAAGATCGCGCTGGACAACCTGGATGCGGTCATCAAGCTGATCCGCGAGTCCGAATCGCCGGAGGTGGCCCGCGACGGTCTGATGACCTCCTTTGAGCTGTCCCAGTTGCAGGCCCAGGCCATCCTGGACATGCGTTTGCAACGGTTGACCGGCCTGGAGCGGCAGAAGCTGCTGGATGAGCTGGCCGAATTGATGGAGCGCATCGCCTATCTGGAGCGGGTGTTGAAAGATACCGACCTGCTCATGGGCATCATCAAGGAGGAGCTGAACGACCTGCTGGCCCGCTACGGTGACGAGCGCCGCACCGAGATTGTGCCCGATACCGGCGAGATCTCGGTGGAGGACATGATCAAGGTGGAGGAGATGGTCATTACGGTCTCCCATCAGGGGTATATCAAGCGGGTGGCGGTATCGTCTTACCGTTCCCAGCGGCGTGGCGGCAAGGGGAAGGTGGCCATGGCCACCAAGGAAGAGGATTTTGTCGAGCAGCTGTTTGTGGCCAGTACCCACGACTACCTGATGGTCTTTACCGACCGGGGTCGGGTCCACTGGATCAAGGTGTGGGAGCTGCCGGAGATGGGCCGTACTGCGCGTGGCAAGGCCATCGTCAACCTGCTGTTGCTGGAAGACGGTGAGCGGGTGGCGTCGATCCTGCCGGTGCCCGCCTTCCGCGAGGACCGTTTTGTGGTCATGGCCACCGAGCAGGGGGTGGTCAAAAAGACCCAGCTGTCCCTGTACGGTAACGTGCGGGCGGGGGGCATTATCGCCATCAACCTGGACAAGGGTGACCGCCTGATTTCAGTGCGCATTTCTGACGGTAATCAGGACGTCCTGCTGGCCACCAAAAAGGGGCTGTCGATCCGCTTTGCCGAGAGCGATGCCCGTGCGCTGGGTCGTGCCACCCGCGGGGTTCGCGGCATCAGTCTGGCGTCCAAAAATGATGAAGTCATCGCCATGGAGATCGTGCAGGATGAATCCACCATCCTGTCGGTGACTGAAAACGGCTTTGGTAAACGCACCTTGCTGTCCGAGTATCGGGTGCAACTGCGTGGCGGCAAGGGCATTATTTCGATCAAGACCGCGGGCCGTAACGGCGACTGTATCGGGGTGTTGCAGATTGGCCGCGACGATCAGCTTATGCTGGTGGCCGCCAGCGGCAAGATTATTCGTATCAAGGTGCGTGACATCAAGACCATTGGCCGCAACACCCAGGGGGTCAAGTTGATCGACCTGGAGGGTAAGGACCGGGTGGTCTCGTTGGCCACTCTGGCCGAGTCGGTGGATGGTGAGGACGATGACAATCAGGAGAAGCTGTTCTCCGAGGATGACGATGCCGTAATCGAAGAGGCCCCGGAGGATGGCGAGGACAACGCCTGACGATGGCCGTGACGGAGCACCCGACCCGCGTTGACCGTTCACCTGTTGACTGCTCATCTGTTGACTGCTCTTCATGGGAGCGTTTTACCGACACCTGGTCCCAGGTCTCTCTGTCTCCCATTCTGCGTACATTGCTTACCACCGACGGTACGGTTACCGAAGTGCTGGCCGCCTATTTTGGCGAGACCGTGGGGGTGACCGTTGCTGAGCAGGGCACACGCGGGTTCGACCCTGTGGATGACCGCTTGCTGGGTGAAGAGATCCCCCACCCGCTACTGGACCGGACCATCTACCTGGAGGGACGTAACAGCCATCGCCGTTATGTGGCTGCACGGTCGCAGATCGTGGCGGAATTTCTACCGCCTGCATTGAAGGCTGACCTGCTGGCAGGACGCCAGCCCTTGGGACGATTGTTGATGCATCACCGGTTAGAGAGCTTTCGTGAGATAATCGACGGTGGTTGTTGCCGCGCAGACGCAGCCCCTCAAGTGGGCCACTGTTGTGACAACTTGCTGGAGGTCGCCGGGGATACCCCGGTGGTCTGGCGTCGTTACCGTGTCATTGCAGGCGGGAGGCCAGCGATGTTGATTACTGAGTGTTTTGTAGAGGCGTTGGCATGAATCCGGCGGGTCGCAGGGTTACATGGTTGGTGGTCGGGCTGATGTTCGGCTGGGGCGGGTGGCAGCTTACCGCGCAGGAGGGGGAGGTGGCGACCGACCCCCAGGCACGGCTGGCACAGCTACAGAAGCGGGTGGCGGAAGAGCCCCGTGCCGACCGTTATTTTGAGCTGGCCCAGTTGCTGTTCAAGGGAGGCGATCCGGCCAAGGGGTTTAGCGCCCTGGCCAAAGGGATCAAGATCACCCCGGACGGCCACCATATGCAGAGCTATTTCCTCTATCAGCTCGATAAAACCGAGTATAAGACCCGGCTGGAACTGGTGCAGTCGCTGCATAAGATCCTGCCTGAATATCCACCACTGCTGGAGCGTCTGGGCCGCCTCTATCAGGGGCAAGGCAAGGACAAAGAGGCAGAGGCACTATTCCGCAAGTGGGTAAGCAAGCGGCCTGATAGCGCCGAGGCCCATTCCCGTCTGGGTGAATTTTTGCGGGTGACCGGCAAGCTGGAGCCTGCCGCCGCCGAGTTTGAGACCGTGCGCACCCTGATGGGAGAGAGCAGCTACGCCCTCCGGCGGCTGGGGGTGGTCTACCGGGAGGCGGGCAAGCTGGAGAAGTCTGCCGAGCGTTTGATGGAGGCCAACGACCTGGTGTAGGCGGGCAACGATATTGTGGCCCTCACCGAATTGGGCCATACCCGCATGGCGCAAAAACAGTCGGCTCAGGCGGTGGCGGCCTTCCGTCACGTGACCGAGATCGATCCGGGTAGCCCGGCGCTGTGGTTGTCGTTGGCTCAGGCCCAGGCCCAGGCGGGTGATGACAAAGCGATTGCCACCTATGAAAAGGTGATCGGTATGGACAAGTTCAACAGCGCCGCACGGCTTGAGCTGGGCAAGCTGTTGCTGTCGAAAAACCAACCGGCCAAGGCGCTTCCCCACCTGCGGGAGGCATCCAGTGCCAATGACCGGGACTCTGAACTGCACTTTTTGGTGGGCACGACCGCGCTGGCCGCAGGTGATCTGGAAGGGGCCGAGCGGGAGCATGCCAAGCTCAAACAGATCCGCAGTAATACCCTGGCTAAAAAACTGTACAAACTTTTGCAGGCGCAAGCCGTTACACCGTAACTGCTGGCTGCCCCCACC
Organism: Nitrospira sp.; assembly: GCA_026994095.1. GTDB lineage: Bacteria > Nitrospirota > JACRHL01 > JACRHL01 > JACRHL01 > JALWRU01. The sequence goes on from JALWRU010000323.1 coordinate 3,328, forward strand.
GATCATTTATTGTAAGTAGGCGAGCTGTATGAAGGACCGAGCACAGGCATATTTTTGGGATCTCAGGGACCGTATCTGCGCGGCCTTTGAAGCCCAGGATACTGCCACATTTGAGCGCACCAACTGGAGCCGCGAGGGCGGTGGTGGTGGCGAAATGTCGATCATGCGCGGCAGTGTGTTCGAGAAGGTCGGGGTCAACGTTTCGGCGGTAGAGGGGGTATTTTCGGACGAGTTTCGAGAGCGCATTCCGGGGACCGATGAATCGGGCGCATTTTTCGCCTGTGGCGTCTCGCTGGTGGCCCACATGAAAAACCCCAAGGTGCCAGCGGTGCATATGAACTTGCGCCGCATCGAGACCGGTGTCGGCTGGTTTGGCGGTGGTACGGACCTGACGCCGTTCTTTCCGTTTGATGAAGATGTGGAGCAGTTTCACGGCTGCCTTAAAACCGCCTGTGACCGGCATGCGGTGGCTGACTATGCCCACTATAAAAAATGGTGTGATGAGTATTTCTACCTGCCCCACCGGCAGGAGCCGCGCGGGGTGGGTGGTATCTTCTTCGACAATCTGGACAGCGGCGATGTCGAGGCGGACTTTGCCTTTGTTAAAGAGGTAGGCGAGGCATTTATCGATACCTATCCGCAGATTGTAGCGCGTCGCAAGGATACCCCCTATACCGATGAAGACCGCAAGCATCAATTGGTGCGGCGTGGTCGGTACGTCGAGTTCAATCTGCTATACGATCGGGGGACCCATTTTGGCCTGAAGACTGGTGGTAACGTGGAGGCCATCCTCATGTCACTACCGCCAGAAGTCCACTGGCCCTGATCGCACGAATGTTAGCGACTGGTTAAAACAGTCGCACCTGCCGATAAGACCGGATGGGGTTTGTCATGGGGGTGACAGATAGATCGGGAGG
>JALWRU010000324.1 GCA_026994095.1 Nitrospira sp.
GGATGCGGTTTTCGTACAGTTCTACAATAATCGGCTTCCAGATCAGCCAGCGACCGATGGTATGGGTGGCCTGTTTGACCACCTGACCGTCGCCATCCAGCAACTCGAAGTGGACCGTAAAACGACGGTCCGGGTCGCCAGTGGGGATTTTGTGCCCGGCTCCGCCGTTGCGCAGACGGGCGGTGAACTTCAGCTTGTCACCTTTCTTCCAGTTGGATTGGTCGGGTAACAGGGTCACCTGTAACGCCCGTTTCAGCATGGCTGGATCGTGACCCCCGCGCCACAGGTGCTGGCGGGTCTCCCGTACTGGTCCACCAATGGCCGCAGGACGACGTAACAGCGGCATGTGGCAGCTTTGGCAGGTGTACCCCTGCCTGGCGTAAGGGCCGTCCTCAAACTCGAAGAACGTGGCGCAGGGGCCGCCATTATAAAACTGGAACGGGCCGGACGGCACCTGATGGCACCAGTAGCAGATATCGGTATTGGTGAACTTTGGATCGTAGGCGGTCGGGTGGGGGGCGCTGGCGTCTTTGTAGGGGCCGTAAATAATGCCGTCGCGCACATGACAGCCCGCGCAGTTGATGCCCTCCTGCTGCAAGGCTTCATCAAACATGGGGTTGGGTTCGGTGATCGGGTCGTCGATCTTGCCGTTGTTGAGGCCCAGTACCCGGATCGGCTGCTGGTTCTCCAGCGGGTTATGGCAGTTGGCGCAGATCCAGATGTGGTCGTCTTTTTTCCAGTAGGCCTGATAGAACGGGTCCACATAGGCCCTGGAATGGATCGACGTCTTCCACTCGGCGTAGATGGCCCGGTGGCACACCCCGCAGGACTTGGCCGACAGGGAGGCCACCCCCCTGGGTGGGTCCTGATTGGGCACCGCTTTGACAAAATCGTCACGCAGGCCAAAGATCACCGGCTGATAGATGTAGTGGCTGTAGACCCAGCCCACTGCAGCCACAATGGCCACCAGTATCAACAGGCGTCGCGCCCAGCGTGGTGGTGTCATGGTTACCGCCCCCAGTTGCGGTCAAACAGGGTTTTGATGGTATCCCGGTCGAGGATGGCCGTCACCGCGCGCCCGTGGGGGCAGGTGTGGGGGTTGTCGGTCTGCTCCAGATCGTTCACCAGCGCCTCCATCTGTGCCGGTTGCAGCCGGTCGCCGGATTTGACCGCCGCATGGCAGGCGATGGTGGCCAGTATAGGCGACATGCGGTCCATCAGTTTTTCTGCCGCACCCACCTGATGCAGGTCGTCCAGGAGGTCTTCGATGAGCGGCTCCAGCGGTCGCTTGGCCAATGCCTCCGGTACCCCACGCACCAGAAAGGCACCGCCGCCAAACGGCTCCATCTCCAGCCCCAGCTTGGCCAGATCGTCCAGATGACGGGTCAACAATTCAGTCTGAGTGGGTGAGACTGCCACGTCACGGGGCAGCAGCAGTTGCTGGCTGGCGATGCCGTTGGCGGCCACCTGCGCCACCAGCCGCTCGTAGAGGATGCGCTCGTGGGCGGTGTGTTGATCGACAATCCGCAGCTGCCGGTCCTGCTCCACCAGCACAAAGGTGTCGTGCAACTGTCCCACCACACGGGCGGGAGTCGACCGGGACAGGGACTGTTGAGTGGGGGAGCCGGTCGGCGATGCAAGCAAGCTGGGCTGGGATGGGGATTCCACCGGTGCAGGCTGGCGCTGGCTGGCATCTGTTGAAGGCTCACCAAAGTAGGGTGCACGGGGTTCTTGCAGGGTGTCGGTTGAATGCCCCACCGACTGCACCACCGCCTGCCGGATGCGCCCCTGCCAGTCGTCGCTGGCGGTGGGCTGCATGCGGGTCAGGCGCAGGCTGTTACCCCGGAAGCCGCCCAGCGCATCACGCACTGCCTCGCGCACAAAATGGTGGATACCGCTGGACCGCTCCAGCCGCACCTCCCGTTTGGCCGGGTGTACGTTGACATCGACCATCTCCGGCGGCACGGTCAGGGCCAGAAAATAGATCGGGTGACGCCCGGCGGGCAGGGCGCTTTCGTAGGCGGCGTAGATGGCGTGGGAGACGGTCGGGTTTTTCACGCACCGACCGTTAATCAGCAGCCGTTGCGGGCCACGCCCGGCGCGAGAGAATCCGGGCCGGGCGGTGAGGCCACTCAGGCCAAAGGGCTGGTTGGTCGTTGCGGTCACATCTACCACAATCATCTGCTCGGTAATTTCGCTGGCAAACAGCTGTCGGGCGCGTCCTGCAAGGTCGTCTGCCGGGGCAAACACCCTTGGTTTTTTGCCGTTGTGCATCAGCGAAAAATGGACCTGCGGGGCGGCCAGCGCCACCTCGGTGACCGCCTCGGAGATATGGCCCCATTCGGTGGTATCGGCTTTTAAAAACTTGGCCCGCGCCGGGGTGTTGTAGAACAGGTCGGCCACGGTCACGGTGGTGCCCGGCACCGGCGCAGAGGTCACCACCTGCGGCGTGCCGTCCGCATCAAAGGTCAGGGTGCGACCCTCGTCGGCATCGTGATAGGTAGAGCGCAGGGTCAACAGGGAGACCGAGGCGATGCTGGGCAGGGCCTCCCCTCGAAAGCCCAGTGTGCGGGCTTGCACCAGGTCATCTAACTTGGCGATTTTACTGGTGGCGTGGCGGGTGACCGCCAGCAGCAGGTCATCCGGGTGGATGCCACTGCCGTTGTCGGTGATGCGAATCAGCCGCTTGCCACCCTGCTCCACCTCAATGGAGATGCGGTCGGCACCGGAGTCAAGGGCATTTTCAAGCAGCTCCTTGACCACCGAAGCCGGTCGTTCGACCACCTCACCGGCTGCAATCTGGTTGATGAGGGCGTCGGGCAGGGACCGGACGCGCACCGGCAGGGTCACCGGGATTCGACGGCTTTCAGGCGTTTGTGCAGATCGGACAGCAGCACCTGCAAATCGCGCAGTTCCTGCTTGACTGCCGTTACCCGTTTGCCCTGCTTGTCGACCTCTTTGGGCAGCTTGGTGCCGAGGAAGTCGACCTTCTTTTGAAGCGCGCTCACCTGACTGGACGAGGCACCGCTGCTGGACGCACTGCCCACCGTAGCAATCCGTTTCGACTGATCGGCAATTTCGCCAGTCAGTTTGGTGCCCAGTTTGTCGAGCTTCTCATTGAGCGTGGCTGAGGCGGCCTTTTGCGCTGCCAGCTGTTCACTTAAACTGAGCATGCGCTCATGAATATCGGTCAACTGGGTGCCGTGCAGGTCGACTGCTTCAGATACTTCGGTGGCAAACGAATCCAGCTTGGTTTGTTGTTCACCGACCGTACCCTGTGCGTCGGCCGCCAGCTTGTCGATACGACCCGACAGGGAGCCCAGGCCGATGGCTTGTGTATTCTGAATGTCTTTCACCCGCGAGGTCAGGCTACCCAGGTCGCGCTGGATCTCGGCGACCACCCGGCCCAGACGGCCCACTTCAGAGGTGATGGCCTGGGATTCAGCCTGAAACTCATGGGCCACTGATGCGCGCTCGTCGTCCTTGGCAGCGGCGGCCCGCTCTTGCGCGATCTGCCACTGTTTCATCTGTTTATCGACCTTGATCTGGCGCTGCTTGAGGATGTGCAGCTCACTCATGGTCAAATCCAGGTCGCTCTTCAAGGCACAACCGGGCAGCAGCAGGGCAGCCAGCCCGACCCACAGCAGACCTTGACTACTCAGGCGGCGCAGCGAACGGTTCATTTGCCCTGCGGCTGGTTGTGGATGCCGTTGTCGTGAAGAATATCGATGAACTCTGACGAGAACGACTCCATCTGTGCCGATTGGGAGTTGATGCGACTCAAGTAGTAGTTGTAGGCCACGACCGCAGGGATGGCTGCAAATAGCCCGGCTGCGGTTGCGACCAATGCCTCGGCCACGCCGGGGGCCACCGCCGAGATGCTGGCGCTGCCTGCCTGGGCAATCTCCTGAAAGGCGGTAATGATGCCCCACACGGTGCCAAACAGGCCGATAAACGGAGCGACGTTACCGGTGGTTGCCAGTACTGCCAGATACCGTTCCTGGGTAAACAGGTCTTCCCGAATGGTGCCTTTCAGGCGCCGCTCCAGCCCCTGCAACCACTCGGATGTATACCCTTCGCCGGTATGTCGGGCGGTTTTTTCCATGGCGTCACGAAACAGAAACCCGAGGCCCTGGCTGGTGGGCAGGCCGGGGGTCTGTGCCAGCGCCAGTAGCGATGGGGCCTGATTGTAGGCCTGAA